>QHZX01000545.1 GCA_003224835.1 Acidobacteriota bacterium
GCCATGAAATCGCAGCGCGAAAGCCTGGTCGAGATGAACCGGGCGTTGCGCCTGGAAGAAGCGTCCCTGCGTGATCCCGAACGCATCGACCGTATGGCGCGCGATCTGGGATTGCAGTCGCCACAGGCTGGCCAGGTAATTCGTCTGGACACCGCAATGCCTGAGTCTTCGACTTCCGTGGTTGCGAGTTTGACGCCGATATCAGTCGTCTCGATGCGGTAAATCTTATTCAAGCATTGTCATTCCGAGCGAAGTTGGATCATTCGCTCCGAATGGTGCAACGGAGTCGAGGAACCTGCTTCTTGCTTTAGCGAACCGTAGGGAAGGCAGATTTTCGATTTACTAAGCTCGAAATGACAATTCCGATTGCGTTTTGAGTCCAGGCGGCTAACCGGCCGCCATAGTTTTTGTGAGGAAATCAGTGGCCGCCAGCACAGCCCGTAATAGTACGAACCTCCGGTTGTATGTCCTCGCGGGCGTATTCGTCTTCTGGTGCGCGGCGATTTCCGTTCGTCTGGTATATCTGCAAATCTTCCGCTACGGAACATTCGAGCACCGCGCCCAACATCAGCAGCAGCGAACTGAAGAAGTTTCTCCGCGTCGCGGCGTCATTTATGACCGCCAGGGTCGCGAGCTGGCAATGTCGATCAATGTGGATTCGGTGTTCGCTGTTCCAACCGAGATGCCGCGGCCAGCCAGCACTATTTCTTTGATTGCGCGCATTACTAAGCAAGACCCCCGCGAGCTGCTGGCGCGTTGCGAGTCGGCAAAAACTTTTTGCTGGCTGGCGCGAAAACCCGATCCCGAAATTTCAGCCCGCATTCGCTCGCTGAACCTGCGCGGAGTGTATTTCCAAAAAGAATCGAAACGCTACTATCCCAAGAGTGAGCTGGCGGCCCAGGTGCTCGGCTATGTTGGCATGGACGACGCTGGCCTCAGCGGTATCGAGCGCGAGTACGAAGACCAGCACCACGGCCGTCCAGGGCAGATGTTGATCTCACTGGACGCGCGCAAGCAGTGGTTCGGCAGTGTTGAGAAGCAGCCCGAGCCTGGCGAAAACATCGTTCTCACCATCGACGAGAAGATCCAATACATTGCCGAGCGGGAGCTCGAAATTGCGATGGAGCAGACGAAGGCCATCGCCGGAACCGTCGTTGTCGAAAATACGCGCACCGGCGAAATTCTGGCGCTCGCCAATCGGCCCACTTTCAATCCAAATTTGTCCAAGGTGGAGGAGAGAGTCACTCGGCCGGACGAAATGTTCGACTGCCAGATGGGGTCCATCCTCTTCAATGGCATGAGAATTCACGATAGCCGTCCGCACGGGTTGCTGACCGTATCGGATGTGCTGGCCGAGTCGAGCGACGTCGGTTCCATCAAAATCGGCATGAGGCTCGGCGAGGACCGCTTCTACAAATACATTCGCGCATTTGGATTCGGGCAGCAGACGGGAATCGAGCTTCCCGGCGAAACCCGCGGATTAACCAAGCCCGTGAGCCGGTGGTCGAAAGTTTCCATCGCTGCGATCTCTATGGGTCAGGAGATCGGCATTACCCCGCTCCAATTGGTGGGGCTGATCTCAACCATGGCCAATGATGGTCTTTATGTCGCGCCCCGCATCGTGGCCGCGACCACCCGGCCACAGAGCGCGCCACAGCAGATCGCTTTTCATCCGGCGAATGAGCATCGCGTAATTTCGTCGCTTACTGCGGCCGAGATGCGACAGATGATGCAAGGCGTCGTCTTGCATGGAACCGGTACAAAAGCCAGGCTGATCGGTTATAGTTCCGCGGGAAAAACCGGCACGGCGCAGAAAGTAGATCCCGCGACTCACGCGTATTCGCATACCAAATATGTTGCGACCTTTGCAGGATTCGCGCCCGTGAACAATCCCGCCATAACCGTTGCGGTGGTACTCGACTCGGCAGTCGGATTGCATCAAGGCGGTCAGGTTTCGGCGCCGGTGTTCACACGGATCACCCAGCAGGTGCTCGAATATTTGCACACTCCGCATGATCTCGAGATCGCTCCCAGCCGCCAGGTGTTGCTTGCCCAGGCAAAGGCAAACGATAAAGACTTGGATGAAGGATCACCAGATCATCCGGGTGACGCGATCGATGTTGCTGATGCGTCGGCGACAGATACTCTTCCCTCTGTTGCTGGTGGATCAACAGGCGTCCCTGCAACCATGGATTCTTCCGCCGCGCTCAGGGCAGAAGGGCGAGACGCCCGTCGCTCCACAATCAGCAATGCAATTGTGCCCGCCGCGATGCACCAGCAGATTACGGCCACCAGGCAATACCGGCCAAGTCCTGCGACGCCACTGGCGACCATGAACTCGCCAATATTGAGTTCGAACGGCACCGTCGTCCTTGACGTGGAGCAAGGCGGAATTGCGGTCCCGTCGTTTATTGGAAAATCTGTGCGCT
>QHZX01000187.1 GCA_003224835.1 Acidobacteriota bacterium
ATTTGCTGGTCCGCGAAAAAGTTGATCTCGCGATTGAGTTCCAAACCGATGAAGAAGTCGCACCCATCGTTGCTGCCAAATATCGGGAAGCTGACATTCCCATGATCGCCATCGATATTCCACATCCCGGTGCGACCTATTATGGAGCCAATAACTATGAGGCGGGTCTAATCGCCGGAAAATATCTGGGCCGATGGGTCAAGGAACATTGGCAATCCAGCGTCGATGAAATCATTCTGCTTGAGTTGAAGCGGGCCGGAAATTTACCTCGCATGCGCCTGTCAGGATTGCTGGTTGGAATCAACCTGGTGCTGCCGAGCGCCGCGAATTGTCACGTGACCTATCTTGAAGGCGACGGCGAATTAGGTCCCAGCTTTGAAGCTGTGCGCAAGCATCTGCGCTCCTCTCATTCCCGCCACGTGCTGGTTGGCGGCATTAACGATCCCAGCGCGCTAGGCGCGCTCCGCGCTTTTCAAGAGGCTGGCCGCGCCGAAAATTGCGCGGTGCTTGGGCAAAACGCTTCTCCCGAAGGCAGAGCTGAGCTGCGCGAGCCGAAGACGCGATTTGTGGGATCCGTTGCCTATTTTCCGGAACGCTATGGGGAGAACATAATCAAGGTCAGCCTCGATATTTTGAACCAACGCCCGGTTCCTCCCGCCGTTTTCGTGGAGCATAAACTCATCACCCCTGCAACCGTAGACCATTACTACCCTAATGATGGCTTGGCACAGATGGCACGGTCTGAGACCACAGTTCAACGTGATCGTCGAACCGCATGACTGCAAAATAAAACCTGACGCGATCTGCCCGTTGCACTCTGCCGAACTTTTCTTATCACCAAAACTGACCCGCATACCCTGACATTACTCGTGTCATCCCCGGTTTCCAGGCGAACTAAAAGACTCAGTCCCCCAGTAAAATCATTTTGCATTGCAGAATAAGTGCCTTCAATCGAAGCCTGGGATATTCAAGATTGCTATACCTCCATTTCGCTCTAACTGCACTATTACGTGAGTCGTTGGACGCTCCTCTCGCGGGCCAGTCGTTTGTTTCTCACCGCGAAATGCAGGCTGATTACCAGTTGCGAGTTGACGGTATGCAACCACCAGTGTGAGCATCCCGCTCCAGCACGAGAGATGTGTGTGGGTTCGGGTTGAACTTCAAGTTCCTGTTCGTCGGCAAAGAGAGGAAACAAACATGTCCACGATGACACGTATTTTCTTGGTGCTCTTGCTGGTTGCGTCGGCAGTGAGCCTGCTGCACGCTCAAGGTGGGGCCTATGGAACCATTCTTGGGACCGTTACGGACAACTCCGGAGCAGTAGTTGCCAGGGCGAATGTTGACGTGACGAACTTGAACACGAATGTTACCAAGCGCACCGTGACAACATCTTCCGGCGACTTCACTCTTCCCTACTTAGAGCCTGGTAATTACCGCGTATCAGTCCAGTCGCAGGGATTTCAGAAATCGGTGGTAGACAATATTCGTTTGGTGGTCGGCCAGGAGGCTCGTGCCGACGTCATATTAAAAACCGGCGCAGTTACCGAGACGGTAGAAGTTCAGGCCACCGCCGTCGCGCTCGATACCGACAGCTCCGCCGTGTCACAGCTGGTGAGCGAGAAGCAAGTGGACGAGCTGCCACTCAACGGCCGGAATTTCCTAAACCTGTTGTTCATTGGTGCTGGCGCAGTTCAAACTGTAGGAGAGCAGGGACAGATGCGGCAGGGGGATGGCAACGCCATTAGCATCAATGGCGGCCGGCCTGAGTCCAATAACTACACGCTTGACGGCCTCACCAACACCGACACGGCTCTCAATACTCCCGCTGTCATTCTGTCCCAGGATGCCATTCAAGAATTCAAGGTAGCTAGTGAAACCTACTCGGCGGAGTACGGTTATAGCGCCAATCAAGTCAATATCATTAGCAAGAGCGGCACCAATCAATTGCATGGCACGGTCTTCGAGTTTGTCCGCAATGATGCGTTCGACGCGCGCACACCAACGCCGGGTCTGACCGTCAAGAATCCACTCCTTCGTCAAAATCAATTCGGCTTCGTCGTGGGTGGTCCCGTATACATACCTAAACTCTACGATGGAAGAAACAAGACTTTCTTTCTAGCAAACTATGAGGGCTGGCGAATAAACAATGGCTTTACTCAAACAGCCATTGTTCCCACGGCGGCCGAAATCGGCGGAGACTTCTCTGCAACAGGATTGCCAGCTTTCGGATCAACGGACTGCACGACAGCATACGCGGCTTCAACGCCCCTGCCCTGCATGCCTATCGATCCCCAAACCGGAAATCCCTTTCCCGGCAACGTAATTCCTTCGACCAGATTTTCACGATTGGCTGCAGTGGCCTTAGGTGCAGGGGTATTCGTCGCACCGACTCCGGCTTGTGTAAGCAACCCTGCGTCATGCCAGGGCAACAACTTTCAGCGAAACTTTGCCCTTCCGAACACGGCCAATCAGCAAACATACAAACTCGATCAAACTTTGGGTCACTTCGGCTCTGTGTTCTTCCGCTACACGAAGGCCCACTTTACCAATGAGAACCCCCAGAATCTCTCGCCTGCTTTCAGCCTGAATCAGTTCAACGAAGATGCAAAAAGCTGGATGTTTTCCCACACCATCTCGCTCGGACAAACTGTGGTCAACAACTTCCGGCTTGGTTACTTGCATGCGAAGGCTATCCAGGGCGCGCCGGCCGCGTCGAGCGCCGAAGTTGCTGCGCTGGGCGTGACAGGCATATTCACGAATCTGCCTGCAGCCTACGCCCGGGGCTTTCCGACAATCTCATTACCGCTCTTGGGCGATTACGGAAGTCCCGGAAATAACCCGAGCACTAGCGACATTCCAACGTGGGAATTTGCGGATTCCGTCACTCTGGTTCGTGGGAGGCACACGATCGGAGTGGGATTTGACTACCGCCGTTTCGTTCAAAAGAGAAACTTGTCTGGGAATTTCCTGGGCGGCTATTCCTATGCAAACAACACTATTCTGATCAACAGTGAACAAATAGATGGCCAACCAACTTGTTCAACTCCGTCCGGATTCTGCGGCACCGGTAACGCTGTAGCCGACTTTTTGCTCGGTTATTACAGCGCTGCCAACACGTTCCAGCCGGGCCCCTTCAGCACCGCCAGCGTTGCTGGCAACCTGAATCAGTACCACTTCATGTACTTTGCTCCGTACGTGCAGGACGACTGGAAGGTGAACAACCGCCTGACCTTGAACTTAGGCCTACGCTGGGACTACCGTGCGGTGCCATATGAGCAAAACAACAAGATGTTCTGGATTGACGACAGCAATACAAGCGGCGGATTATGTTTCGCCGATAAGAGGTTGTCATCTGATGGCGTTGCACCGGCAGGAAATGGTTTCTACCGATATTGCGGACGGCGCAATCCCGCCGACGGATCCAAGACCCCGTTTGCTCCTCGTTTTGGTTTCGCATGGCGCCCGTTTGGCGGGGATAAAACAGTCGTCCGCGGCGGATATGGCATCTTCTGGGATTCTTCTCTCACTCGAGAAATCGACGACTCCGGCGATCTCTATCCCTACGTCGAACGCACCTCGTTGAACCCGACTTCATCGGTTGCGCCAAAGTTAACCGATCAGTTGTTTCCAGCACAGAGCACCATTATCCCGGTCGCTGCCCCGAACAGCCAGTTTGTGGCGGTCATCATTTCCGACCATCCACGCAATCCTTACGTTCAGCAATACACGGTTTCCGTCCAGCGCGAAATAGCTCACGACACCACACTGGAAGTGAACTACGTCGGAAATCGTGGTCTTCACTTGCTGGATCGTATTTACCTCAACCGTCCGAATTCAATTCCGGCGGCCACGCTTCCCACTTGCCAAGCGGCATTCTTGGCCAGCGATGTTCCGACTGAAACCGACAACAAATGCTTTTATTACCTACGTTTCCCACTAACTAACTTTTCATTCCCTGGTCCACTCAACAGCTCATGGACTGGGTACTCCAACTACAACGCCGGCAATGTGAAATTGGAGCATCGCGCCTCTGATCTCGCGCTGTTGGCCGTGTATACCTGGGCGAAGAGCCTCGACGACAAGTCTGCGCCCGCCGGCATTGGATCCGCAGGCGCTGGATTCGCAGGTCACATGGACGATCGCAACCCGCGCCTTGACTACGGCCCATCGGATTTCAGCGTGAAACATCGCTTCGTGACTAGCATTGTCTACAGTCTCCCGATTGGACGTGGCAAACATTTCCTCGGGAATGCCAACAGATTGGAAGATGCAGCGATTGGCGGCTGGCAGTTGAGTACGATTACAACTTTTCAAACCGGCTTTCCATTTTCGATTACAGCTCCTGACCCTGGTTTCGCGCAGGCCAGCTTCGGCCAGCGGGCCAATCTGGCAGGCAGCCCGAATGTAAGCAACCAGAGCATCAATCAATGGTTCAACACGTCGGCCTTCGCCGGGCCCGCTTTTGGCACGTATGGGAATTCCGCACGCAACTTCCTGACCCAGCCTGGCATAAACAACTGGGATATCGGACTGGCGAAGATGTTTAAGTTTACAGAGAGGGTCGGTTTCCAATTCCGTGTAGAGACCTTCAACACGTTCAACCACACTCAATATGGGATCGATCCAATAGCACAGGCATCCGGCGGACCCGGACAGAGTGCGGTCGATGGTAGCCTCGCCGATTTCGGACCAAACACAAACAACAACTTTGGGAAAGTCACGAGTGCGCGACCAGGACGTATTGTCCAATTCGGAGGCAAGATTACGTTCTGAACTTTGCCAAGCACTAGAACGACCCGCCAGTCCAACCCGGCTGGCGGGATTTTTTTTGAGGTACACTCGCACCGTGGAACGCCATTTCCAATTGATCTCAACCGCAGTGATTGCATTGGCCTTCGTGGCATCTCCCGCCCTGGCGCAGGACAACAGTTCCGTCGAACGCTACGCCCAAGAAGGACAAGCTGCGCTCGCGGCCGGGCGTTACCAAGACGCCGAAACTGCCTTCGAAAAGCTGCGGCAGCTCGAACCCGGGATTGCCGAAGTACGTGCCAATCTTGGACTGATCTACTTTGAAGAAAGAAAATTCGACCAGGCTGTCCCCGAACTTCGTCAGGCCCTGAGGCTCAAACCGAGCCTAATCAAGACCGACAATCTTCTCGCCATGTCCTTGTCTGAATTGGGGCGTTACTCCGAAGCGCTGCCCGATCTGGAGAAATGCTTTCATCGCTCTTCCGACGCGGAAATCAAGCGCATGTGTGGTTTGCAATTGCAGCGCGCTTACACCGGACTTAAGCAGGATAGGAACGCCGTAGCGATAGCAATGGAGCTGAACCGGCTCTATCCCGACGACCCGGAGATTTTGTATCAGACAGGAAAGGTTTATGGAAATTTCGCGTTCCTGACAATGCAGAAGCTGGCGCAGGTAGCTCCATCATCAGTATGGAGGCATCAAGCCGCAGCCGAAGCTTACGAGAGTCAGGGAGCCTACACCCTTGCCGTTACCGAGTATCGTCAGGTTCTTGCTCTTGAGCCGGACCGTCCCGGCATTCACTATCGGTTAGGCCGGACTCTGTTGTCGCGTTCTTATCAAGTCTCCTCAGCTCAAGACGCGACTGACGCTGCGAAGGAGTTCGAACTGGAACTGCAGCACGATCCAGCGAACGCTAATGCGGCTTATGAGCTTGGGGATATCAAGCGAAAGGGCGGCCAATTTGAAGAAGCGCAGAAGCTCTTTGAAAGCGCTCTAACCAATCACCAGAATTTTGAACAGGCTCACCTAGGGCTGGCAAGCGTATTCCTCTCTTTGCACAAGCCCGATCTTGCTGTGCCCCATCTGATGAAAGCGATTGAACAGAATCCTCAAGACGAAGTGGCCTGGTATCGCCTAGCGCAAGCGGAGAAGGCGCTCGGCAATATCGCTGAGCAGCAGAAATCATTAGCCGAATACCAGCGCCTGCATGATAAGGCGAACCAGCAGAATGGCCTTGAGCCTGTCTTCTCGCCCCGCGACGAAGTGACAAAACAGCAAGTCCTTCCCGACGTCGCACACTGATCTTCTGTGATCTTATGGAAGCGTCACGACGGCTACCGAATACCCTCTCAACTTGAAACTATCGCTGCTTAGTTTCGCCGAAGCAGGCGGTTGGAACCCTGTCATTTGATCAACGTAATTTTCCTGCCCACCATTCGCGCCGGTGACCGTGACGTCAAACGTACGGTTCCGCTTATTCACCAGCAACACCCGGTGCTTCCCATCGCGCGTAACGAAAGCGACCGAGTAAACGTAGGGATTGTTGGGTGTCGACGCGCTTGGTGATTCAATGTCGACGAGTTTGTCACCCGGGCGGAAGTTGTCATGAAGAAGCTTGAGCACCCAAAAGCGGGAGTTCGGCTTCCCGTTGTTCCAGTCCACCATAGAAACACTGGGAAACTGCGTGGGAAATCCCACAAGCTGCGACTCGCCTGCCACATCGATGCCAATCTTCGTCATCTCCCCGAAGAGATAGGCATACATAGCTCCGGCGAGATTCCAGTAAGAATTTTCAATCGGCTTCGCCACGTGCCCGGGCTCACCCTGAGCGAGATCGTCGGCCGAGATTACGCCAAGCTCGTCAATCGTCGTCTTCGTCTCGGGCGAAAGCCGCTTGCGAATAGCCTCAATATAGCGAACAGTTTTTAGAAATCCTTCCGCCTGGTCAAAGTAGGTGAATTGCTCCACTTCCGGAGTTTCATCGGCCCCGGGAACCGCATAAAAGTGATAGGAAATGAAATCCAGTGGCACTCCGGGCTTGTGGTTTTTGTGATCGAGGAAATATTCGAAGTAGTGGGGATTAGTCTCCATGGCCAATGCCAGCCCCACGAACTTCGTGTCCGGTTGTACCTTTCTCATCGCGGTGACAACCTCGTCATAAAGGCGGGTGTAGGTTTCAGCGTCGATGTGGTGCTCGAAATCCACCTCGTTGAGCACCTCCCAATACGGAATGGAGTAGTGGTATCCCGACTCGTGCCGTTTGCCAAACTCATCAGTGAACCCACCCTGCGTGTACCAGGAGATCAGCCGCGCATAGTAATCGGCCACTTCCTTCATGCTCGAATCGCGCAGTTCAGTTCCCTGCTCATAATCCCAGGTGACCTTATTCGGGTCGGCCGGATAAGGCACCGGTTTGTCGGTCTTGTACATCCACTGAGGAATGGTGCTGAAGTTGAGAATGACAGAGTGCCCCTTCGTCGCTTCCAGAAAGTCGATCGTCATCGGGTCGATTGCAGAGAAATCCCATGAGGTTTTTCCATCTTTCGGCGGGTCGAGTTCTGCCACTCCGAGCTTCGGATATGGCAACCAGGGCACATAGCGCACATAGTCCGCCCCCAAATCGCGGAGAGAAGCGAAAGCATTGTCATGCACCGGTGTGCCGCGCTGCAGCGGAGGGTTTACTACAACCTGCAACGTAGGTGTCGTCTGGGAAGTAAATATGATCTTGTCCCAGTTAGCAGTCACTTTCGCAGGCACATCTTGAGCTGCGCAAATCAAACAACTCATCGCTACAACTGCCAGAACACCTGCAATCGTTCGACGCGACCTGAAGTTCATGAGGCTCCTCGGAAAACTAAACTCGACAAAGTTGTGGCGCACAGCAGACGCGCTTCGACGGAATCGAAATACTCGCACTGACATAATGAGCCGTCAATTCCCTGTTACTGGGATCAGCAGATTTCGCTCTGAGAAACCGGCGAGGACGGAAGCCGTACGCCCGAATGCTGAATTCCCAAACGCAATCAACAATTGATCATCATGCGTCGTCCGAACGATTGGAAGCTGCACAACGACATCGCCGTTTCGCATCGCAGAACGAATGTAGCTATTTTGCCGAGACTTGTGGGCCGTGGTTCGCAAAGATTATCCTTACCCACAATTTCTGCTGCTGAAAGTGCACGACGATTGCTTACATGAAAGCCTCTGACAATCAACTAACGATCGGCCTTTTCGGCATCGGCCTCGACACTTACTGGCCACAGTTCCCAGGGCTCTGCGAAAAGTTAATCGGCTTCACCTCGCAAGTCGGGCGCCGACTTGAGAGTTCCAATGTGAGAGTAGTCAATTTGGGGCTGATCGATACTCCAGAAAAATCCTTTTCAGCCGGCCACGAGTTCCGGAAAGCAGACGTCGACATCATCTTCCTCTATGTCACGACCTATGCTCTTTCCTCGACGGTCTTGCCTGCGGTGCGTCGGGCTAAGGTTCCGGTAATCATCCTGAATCTATCGCCGGCGCCGGCGATCGACTATGCCGAGTTCAATCGTCTTCGCGACCGCACCAAAATGACCGGAGAGTGGCTTGCCTATTGTCAAGCCTGCCCGGTTCCGGAAATCGCAAATGTGTTCAATCGCTGCCGGATTCCATTTTTCCAGGTGAGCGGCATGCTGGAAAATGATCCAGTGGCCTGGAATGAAATCGGAGAGTGGGTCGACGCCGCTCGGGTTGCTCACACCATGGAACACAATCGCCTGGGCGTAATGGGCAATTACTACGGTGGAATGCTGGACATCTATTCCGATCTCACACAGCAGTGCGCATACTTCGGCGGACACATCGAGATCTTAGAAGTGGAAGAACTGGCGGCGTTGCGGCGAGACGTGTGCCACACAGATCTCGACCGGAGGGTGCAAGAGTTCCAATCCACTTTCGATGTACAGTCCGATTGTTCTTCGGAGGAACTTCAGCGCGCCGCTCGCACCTCAGTCGCCCTCGATCGCCTGGTCGAAATCCATCAGCTCGGATCACTAGCCTACTACCACAAGGGCGTGGGAAGTCCCGAGAATGAGGACGCGATCAGTTCCATTGTCCTGGGTACAAGTCTGTTAACAGCGCGAGGTATTCCGGTCGCTGGGGAATACGAAATCAAGAACGCACAAGCCATGAAGATCATGGATTCCTTGGGCGCGGGAGGCTCCTTCACCGAATATTACGCAGTCGACTACAACGACGACGTAGTGCTGATGGGACACGATGGCCCTGGCCATATCGCCATCGCAGAGGGCAAGACAAAAGTTCGTCCGCTTGAGGTTTACCACGGCAAGGTAGGGCGCGGCCTATCAGTGGAAATGTCGGTCAAGCATGGACCGGTCACTTTGCTGTCGGTCATGCAGACGGGAGACGGCAAACTCAATCTGCTGGTCGCTGAGGGAGAGTCAGTGCCCGGGCCGATTCTCGAAATTGGCAACACCAATAGCCGTTACCGCTTTTCGATCGGCGCAAGGAATTTCCTTAACAACTGGAGCGTGCATGGCCCGGCGCACCACTGTGCCGTGGGAGTTGGCCACATTTCGAGCAAGCTGAAAAAACTAGCGGCACTGCTCGGGATGGAGTTCGTTCGGGTGTGTTGACCGCTTTTTCATCGTTCCGCAGTGCGAAACAGGGTCGGCCTTAGCCGAATCGTGATAACCGCTCCCACTTCTCCCCTCGGAGCATCCACTGGTGCGCTGAACCGTAAATTGTGGGTTCTGTGCTAGCTGCGCTCGCCGCTCGGTCTTCTTTCACATAGCGAAACGTGCAATTGTCACCTCTCGGCAGTTGACACCAGGATTGCTCAAGTGACACCATGCCCGCCGTCTCCTATTAAGTCATGAGCATGAATCGCAGAGAGTTAATGCAAAGGAGCGCGCAACTTGCGCTCAGCGTTGCCATGGGCAACAGTTTGCTCGGAACGGATATGCCGAAATCAGCGCTGTATCGACGAAGGAATCGACGTTCGCGTACATACATTGGTCGCTGCTCGACAATTTTGAATGGATCTTCGGTTATGTTCCGAAGTTCGGGTTAGTCGCGGTCGATCGCGAAACCCAAAAACGCGGCATCAAGCCCAGCGCCACCATGCTGGGAAAGATCGCTAAAGGCAATTCGTTGTCATAGAAATCGAATCAACGCTCTACGAAACGAGGAAACCGTGGATCAACGTAGCGCTTCAATCATTCGGAAGCTTGCCGTTTTCGCGTTTGGTGTATGCATGGCAGCTTCGACGCTTGCCCAGACTTCGCCACAGAAGTCGACCCCTTCACTGGAGAACGGTTTCAAGACGCCTCCAAACTCCGCAAAGCCGCGGGTATGGTGGCACTGGATGAACGGCAACATCACCAAAGAAGGCATCAAGCTCGATTTGGAATGGATGAACCGGGTTGGGCTCGGCGGCTTCCAGAACTTCGATGCCGCGCTGAACACACCCAAGTTCGTCGATCAGCGGCTGGTCTACATGACACCCGAATGGAAGGACGCATTCAAGTATGCGACAACCCTTGCCGACCAGCTCGGCCTTGAGGAAGCAATCGCAGGCTCGCCAGGATGGAGCGAGTCCGGCGGGCCGTGGGTAAAACCCAACCAGGGAATGAAGAAATTAGTTTGGAGCGAAACCAGAGTCGAGGGCGGAAAGCCTTTCACTGGCGTTCTGCCACATCCTCCGACTACAACCGGTCCTTTCCAGAATCTTCCGGTGTTCGACTTTCTCGCGGCGATGACGGGTCAGCCGCAACCACAATCGCCGACCTTCTACGCTGATACAGCCGTGATCGCGTATCGTGCGCCCGCGAGCGACGTACCCGTTTCATCGCTCAACCCGAAGATCACCCCCAGCAGCGGAAACATCGACGCCAATCTACTTACTGATGGTGACCTGGTGAAACCTACCGAGCTGCCGAAGGGTGCAGTCGGTCAGCAGGCCTGGATTCAATACGAATTTACTTCCCCACAAACCATGCGCGCTGTAACTCTGGTGCTCAACGATCCCGTGTCGGCGGCCGCCAATATGTTCGGAGCAGCCGAGTCCGTTGCGGACGTTGAAGCCGGCGATGACGCCCAGACCTTCCACAAAGTGGCAGACATTCCGAACGATGGAGGAGTGGAGCACACGATTGCTTTTCCAGCAACGACAGCTCGGTTCTTCCGGGTTGCATTCACTAATGCGCCGCCTGCGGGTTTCGGCGACATGACCTTTGACGTTGACAATCCTTTCGGCGATTTCAGCGGGATGAAGCCCAACCCAAACTTCGAAATATCAGAACTCGTCCTGCATCCTGGCGCCCGCGTCAGCCGCTTCGAAGAAAAAGCCGCATTTGCCAATTTGCCCAGCTTTGATCCATATCCCACTCCTGCAGTCGGCCCGAACGACGTGATTCAAAAAAATGACGTTGTTGATCTCACTTCAAAAATGAAATCTGATGGCACGCTCGACTGGACCCCACCAGCAGGCAACTGGGTAGTGATGCGCTTCGGTTTTTCGCTGCTGGGAATTACCAATCACCCCGCATCTCCCGAAGGCACGGGCCTCGAAGTTGACAAGCTCAATCCTGACGACGTGACGCAGTATTTCAATACTTATCTCGATAACTACAAGAGCGCCGTCGGCGACAATTTAATGGGCAAACGCGGCCTTCAGTACGTGATCAGCGACAGCTGGGAAGCCGGCGCGCAAAACTGGACCGACAACCTCGTTGCGGAGTTCACCAAACGGCGAGGATACGATCCGCGTCCCTGGATGCCAGTTCTCTCCGGACGGGTGATTGAGAGTGCGCCCGCCAGCGAGGGATTCCTCTGGGACTTCCGCGAAACTCTTGGAGATTTGCTGGCCGACTATCACTACGATCTGCTCACTAAGATGTTGCACGACCGCGGCATGGGGCACTATGGCGAGTCGCATGAAGAAGGCCGGGCCTTCATTGGTGATGGCATGCAGGTCAAACGCAGCAATGACGTGCCCATGTCCGCCATGTGGACGCAAAAACCCGGCGTGAACAAGGACCTACCCGGTTACAACGCCGATATTCGTGAGTCCGCTTCGGTGGCACATATTTATGGACAAAATCTCGTCGCAGCAGAATCGATGACCGCATCTTCGGGCGCGTGGGCATGGTCTCCGGCAACGCTCAAACCGACCGCTGATAAAGAAATGTCTATGGGGTTGAACCGATTCGTGATTCACACCTCAGTGCATCAACCGCTAATTGATAAAAAGCCAGGATTCGCTTTAGGCCCGTTCGGACAATGGTTCAACCGCAACGAGACTTGGGCCGAACAGGCTACACCGTGGGTTCGATACCTTGCCCGCAGTTGTTACCTGTTACAGCAGGGCCATTTTGCGGCGGACATCGCTTACTTCTATGGCGAGGATACGAACCTGACCGCCCTGTTTGGAAAGAAAGGTCCAGACATTCCAGACGGATATAACTTCGACTACTTCAACTCAGATGCATTGATTCATAAATTGTCAGTAATTGACGGCAAGCTGGGGACAGAGAGTGGCATGCGCTACATGGTGCTCGCGTTAGATCCCCACAGTCAGCACATGTCTTTGCCGGTCTTGCGCAAAATTCGCGACTTGGTGCAGTCAGGCGCCATCGTTGCCGGTCCCAAGCCCACGGATACTCCAAGTCTGAGCGACGATCAAAAGGAATTTCAAAGCATCGTAGCCGATGTGTGGGGCTCGGAAATCGGGGAACACACCTATGGAAAAGGCAAAGTATATGGAGGTCCACTTTCAGCGGAAGTGATGCGAGCAATTCAGCCGCTTCCGGATTTTGAATACTCAAAACCGCAAAGCGACACTCAGGTTCTCTTCGTCCATCGCAGAACTGGCGACGCAGATCTCTATTATGTGGACAATCGCCAGGACCAGAACGAAGACCTGGATGTAACTTTCCGCGTCACCGGCAAGGAAGCGGAACTCTGGCATGCCGACACCGGCACGGTGGAGCCCGCATCATTCCGCATTGCCGATGGCCGGACAACAGTGCCGCTGCATCTTGAGCCGTGGGGAACGGTCTTCGTGGTCTTCCGCAAGGCCACAACCAGCTCATCGCGAACTCTGCCAAAGTTTGCTGATGCCACGGTTGCGACGGTGGATGGTCCCTGGGAGCTGAGTTTCCAGCCTGATCGTGGCGCCCCTGCCAAAATCACTGTGGACAAGCTGGGTTCCTGGAGCGATAGCACAGACGAAGGAGTCAAATACTTTTCTGGCGCCGGCACTTACACCAAGACCATTCAAGCTCCGCAGGATTGGTTCAAACGCGGAGCTCACTTGTTGCTTGATTTGGGAGAGGTCAAGAACCTCGCGGAAGTTTCGGTCAATGGCAAACCTCTCGGTATTTATTGGAAGCCGCCCTATCGTGTAGATGTCACGAAGGTGCTGAAGCCGGGCTCAAATTCTGTCGAAATCAAAGTGACGGATCCCTGGGTGAACCGGATCATCGGCGACCGCCAACCGAACGTCACGAAGACGTACACCTTCACCTCGCCGAAATTTTACAAGGCTGATTCGAAGCTGGTGCCGTCCGGTTTGTTGGGGCCAGTGCAGATTGTGCAATCGACAGTTGAGTCCCCAGTCCAGGCCTCGGCCAAGTGATGACCTAACAAAAAGAGAGCCGCCCGGGTTTAGAAAAGCGACAACTGCCGGA
This sequence comes from Acidobacteriota bacterium, assembly GCA_003224835.1. Lineage (GTDB taxonomy): Bacteria > Acidobacteriota > Terriglobia > Terriglobales > Acidobacteriaceae > Gp1-AA145. Next base: position 13,438 of record QHZX01000187.1, read on the forward strand.
TCCCGCGCCGATTGTTATTACGTCCGGAGCGGCCTACGGTCATTCCGCCAAGCGACTCCGAAATAGCTCGCTCGCGGACAACGGTGTTTTCAAAATCGGCGCGCGGAGATTTGGTTTCTTCTACGGCCCGAACGAATCGGTCCAATCTTCGCAATCCATCCACTTTCGCCGTTTCGCCTATCTTGGCGCCTTCGAGCGAGCTTCGCAGAAACTGAATGGTTTCGTCATAAATCTTGAGCGGAACAGGAAAGGGATGGCCATCTTTGCCGCCATGTGCGAACGAAAAACGCGCAGGATCGGAAAACCGTGTCGGCGTTCCGTGGATCACTTCCGCAACCAGTGCCAATGATTGCAGCGTTCGGGGGCCGAGCTTTTCTAGGAGCAGTAAAGACGTGAAATCATGGAACTCGCGCTCATGAGCAACGGCCAAAACCGCACCAAGCCGATTGAGGTCCACATCTGCTGCTCTGACGTCGTGATGCGACGGCATCATCAGCTTACGGACCTCGTTTAATGCTGCGTCAGGTCCGTTCCGCGCCACTTCCAGAATTGCCCGTTGCGCCGGCGCGGCCGGAGCTGCTACAAGGTTCATTATCTGTCCTTGATTTTCTCCGACTACGCCAGTGTGCGGCTCGATAGTGAAGCTTTTTACTGTTGCGGAGTGCCAATGATATCGGCGAGCAAAACCGGTGGCGTCATTCAATCCCTGCTGAACGATCGCCCATTCACCGGTCGCGGTTAAGACGAAACCGTGAAGATAGATCTGGAATCCATCTTGTATCGCATTGTTGTCAACTCGTGCGGCTAGACGACTGGCGCGAACCAGCGATTCTCCATCCAGTCCGGTGCGATCCGCATAGCCGCGTAGCTCATCCGGGGTACGCCTCGAGTGACGCCCGCGTCCTCCACAGACATAAATACCTAATTCATGACTTCGTGGATTTAGCCCTCTCTTCAACGCGCCCAAAACGGACGTCGTGATACCCGACGAATGCCAATCCATTCCCATCACCGAGCCGAGGGCTTGAAACCAAAATGGATCGGCGAGGCGAGAGAGCAGTCCCGAAGTACCGTACTGACGAACGACACTCTCGGAAATTGCCGTCCCGAGCAATGTCATCCGATCCGCCAACCATTTCGGCACAGTACCACCGTGCAGCGGCAGATCGGCAGTGCCAGAGTGTTGCATCCTTCAATTTTAACCCGCTACCCGGAAGCAATATCTCGCAACGGTCTTGTTTATGCGGGTTCGTGATTAACGTTATGCCTTTGGAGGCCACGTAATCTGGCCACCACGTTTGTTCGCTAAATTACCGATGTGACCAGCGCGGGCGGCCGCAACCCCGGTCTCGATCGGAGCGTTTGGTTCTTTGCGACTCTTAACGCAGTCGAAGAAATTTTCCATGTGATCGATAGTGCCGTCGCGATAGCTGCGCTCA
>QHZX01000018.1:0-9316 GCA_003224835.1 Acidobacteriota bacterium
CGCCGCAGAGTCGGCCAATGCGCAGCGGATACGCGCCGCGGTTCAGAAGGAGGGTGCAAGTGTGGCCGGGAGCGATACCGGGAAGGCGAACGGTGAGTCTAATCAACAGGAGCTTCAGTCCATGATGCTGCGCCCCGAAGACTCCGGGCCACATGACGCCAGAGCGGAGGCCGCGTACACAAGATCAGTGTCACTTCTGCTGGGACAGTCGTATCACAACTTGGGGGTAATTGACGCGCGCGACTCGCGCTACAAACAGGCCGCCGAGGAATTCTCTCAAGCGGCGAAATGGTCGCCTTCCATCCCCAGCCTGGACCACAACTGGGGCGTCTCCGCGTTCCGTGCGCAGAAATACGACGAAGCCGTCGGGCCGCTGGAGCGAGAGTTGCGCCGCACGCCGAATGATGCCTCCATTCGCCAGATGCTGGGCCTCTGCTACTACATGGGCGATAAGTTCACGGAGAGCGCGGAGACATTGCGCCCTATCCTCGACTATTTGCCGGACAACGCGGGCCTGCTCTACGCGGCCGGCGTGTCGCTGGTGCGCAGTGGTGACGCGAAGGACGGCGCGCGTGTTTTTTCTCGGATGCTGCAAAAGGATCAGAACGTGCCGGCCGTACACCTGATGCTGGGCCAGGCTTACGCCCAGGAGCAGAATTATCCCGAGGCAATGACAGAATTTGCGTGGGCGCTGCAGCTCGATCCGCACACCGCCGAAGCACACTATGGTTCGGGAATGGTGGCACTCAAGCAGGGAAAGCTGGAGACGTCCGCCAATGAATATCAGCTGGAGCTATCGGTCAATCCAGGCTATATCCCGGCCGAATATCAGCTAGGTTATGTGCGGCTGGAAATGCACCAGGTGGATGCGGCCATGCCGTTGTTGCAGGATGTGGTGAGTCGGCAGCCCGACCATTCCGACGCTCATTATGAGATGGGGAAAGCGTTGCTGGAACAAGGGAAGGTGAAAGACGCCATTCAGGATCTGGAAACCTCGACGCGCCTGCACCCGACTGATTACGCTTATTATCAGCTCAGCGTCGCTTACCGCCGCGAAGGCCGCGCCAGCGACGCTGAACAGGCCATGCTGATGTACCAGAAACTCAGGCCCAAGCCCCACGTTTCACAGCAATGACTGGCAAGCGGGTTGAAGGACCTGCGCGTATGAAGCGATTTTTAGTTCGGACTGGGATGATGCTTTTGGTGGCTAGCCTTGCCGCCGCGCAGCAGCCTTCTCCTACTCCGAAGAGCCCGGAGCTGGTGCTACAGGTCACAACCCGCATGGTGCTCGTGGATACCGTTGTGCTTAATAGGAAAGGCGATCCGGTCAAAGGTCTGAAAGCGGATGCCTTCACGTTGACGGAAGACGGCGTTCGTCAGCGAATATCATCCTTCTCCGAGCGCACTTCTGAGCCTGCGAAACCGACTCCCCCTCCAGTTCTTCCTCCGCATGTTACGACCAACCGCCCTGTAGTGACGCAGACGAATGCTGAAAATGCCACCATAGCCGTGCTGCTGCTCGACGGCCTCAACACTCCCCCGCAAGATCAGATTTACGTTAAGCAGCAGATGCTGAAGTTTTTGGCTCGGCAATACGATCCGAACACGAAGCTGGCTGTGATTGCCCTCACCAACAAACTTACGGTGCTACAGGATTTCACTCAGGACCCGCTTCTGTTGCGAGCGGCGCTGGACCGGTACCTTGCGGAAACGCCAGCACTGGCGCGCAGCGGCGGCCAGATAGAAACGCAGTCAGCTTCTGTTCCCGCGCCAAATGTCAATTTGCCAGCACAGGCCACCGGCGGGTCGACCGGCAGCGGCTCGGACCCCGGACTTCCTGCCACGCTCGCGGCGGGTGGAAGCAACGCCAGCATTTTCGAAGATATTGCTTACATGATGGACCGCTTTGAGAGGGAATCGGAAAACTTCTCACGCGATATCCGGATTTCGTCCACCCTTTCTGCCTTGGAGCAAATTGGCCGCTTTATCTCCGGACAAAGTGGACGCAAAGTGCTGCTTTGGTTTTCAACAGGGTTCCCGTTTTCTGTAGTGGGAGATTCGCCCAGCAGCATGGAGACCGAAAGAAATTATGGCGATCAAATCCGGCGGACGATCAATCTGCTGAACGATGCGCATGTCGCCACGTACACCATTGATGCGGGCGGGTTGGTGCCGAGCAGCCTGGGAGATCCGAGCCTCAGCGGCCGCGATTCGGAGGGCAAGGTTCACCTTGGTATCGACGCCAATCGCGCATTGAGCAGCGAGTCCTTCCAACGATTCTCCACCCATGACGCTCTGGAAACGATTGCCCGCGACACCGGCGGACGATACTTCGGTAACGGCAACGATCTTGATCATGCCGTTCAAGCGGCGCTGCGGGAGTCGAGTTCCTATTACATGCTCGGTTACTATCCCACCAACAAAAAGTGGGGCGGGAAGTTTCGCCAAATCAAATTGCAGGTGGAGCGGCCGGGCGTGCAGTTGCGTTACCGCCGCGGATATTTTGCAGTGAATCCTTCGGATTGGCGAAAGGACAACGGCGAGCGCACGCTGACGGCGGCTTTGGGAGCGAACTCGCTGCCCTCTACGGAAGTGACCTTCATGGCTCGGGCGCTGCCTCCGTTGCCGGATTCGGATACGGTGGTTGAATTTGCGGTGGATCCCTCCACATTTTCATGTGAAACCGAAGCCGAGAACCACCACCACTGCACACTTCAGTTTGAGGTACAGGCGTTCACTCCCAATGGCAAGCTGGTGAAGGCGGAAGTGCAGACCGCGGACGCATCTCTGCCGAAGCCGACGTACGAACGGGTCAGCAAGCAGGAGTTGCCCATGAACGTACCGATCCGGCTCGCGCCGGGAAAATACGTCTTGCATCTCGGCGTGCGCGATAACCTAACGGGATTATTTGGAACGGCCGATCTGGCATTGGAGGTTCCCGCTAACCGGGAAAGCAAGCGGTAACGCGCCATTCCGCGGAACGAATCATCACTGCCCCTGGTTCCCACTCGGGTCTATAATTTGTCCATTTCACAAATGGCGGCTACCGAAATCTTCGCCTGGAACATGTTTCGGGCACGGGTACGTGTTTTCTTTCGATAAGGACAGGCACTCATGAGATCGTGTGATCTTTGGTTGCAGGCGCTAACCATTGCTTTTCTCTCTGCGGCGAGTGCCGGACAGCAAACAACGACAATGAGTGCGGGTTCTTCTGCCGGAATTACCACTATCACTGTTCGTGTTACTTACCAGCAGAACCACCGGCCCGCGGCGGCATTGCGGGTAGAGCTGATTTCCCCAATGGGTGGTATGGCTGGCATGCGCACAACTGATGGGAATGGCGGCGCTACCTTCGACGGCGTTGGCAGCGGGCGTTATCAGGTGGAGGTAAGTGGGCCAGACATCGAGACCACAAAAAGCGACATCTTTGAAACCGGCGGCACCAGTGGCCCCTATCACACCGAAAGAATAGAGGTGCAGTTGACGAAGACGGTTAGCGGTCAGTCGTCCGGGGCAGCTCTCGCTCCAATAATCCCGGAGCCTGCCCAAAAAGAATTCAAGTTGGGATTGAAGGAAATGGACAAGAAACACTGGGAGGAAGCCAAAGAGCATTTTCAGAACGCTATTACTGTGTTTCCGAAATATGCAGACGCGTTCAACAACCTCGCGCTGGTCGAAATCCAACTGAAAAACGACAATGACGCTGTGGAAGCGTTCCGCAGCGCCACTCGGATCGACCCGACTCTGCAGCAAGCCAATCTCTACCTAGGGCAGTTCTATTATGAAAACACGCGATACAAGGAAGCGGAACCATATCTGCTGCGCTCTGTTGCCGACCAGCCGAACAGTGCTCAACTCCTGACTGCGCTCGCCAACACGGAACTGCAAAACGGCGAAACCGACTTGGCTCTCGCCAATGCCCGCAAAGTGTCCTCTCTTCCCAATCCCAAGCAGTTTGCGATTTCACACTTGATTGTGGCGCAGGCGCTCTCCGGAAAAAGCCAGGACGATGCAATCGCCAAGGAATACGAAGAGTATCTGAAGGAAGCGCCTGACTCTCCCTTGGCGCCCCGAGTGAAGGATGCATTGGCGAAGCTGAAGTCCAAATGAGGAGTGGTAAACGTCCAACTCCGCAATTTGACTTTTGCATTTTGAGCATCTGCGAACGCATCTCTTACAGCCGATGTGCAACCAGCCGAGCGCGACACTAATGTTCGGGCACATTTCTCATTTGGGATCCCGATTTGTCAGGAATGATTTGTGCAAGATGTACAAAGGCCTAAGGAGCGCACGAGAGCCTACGGACGCGCAAACTTCGCGTCATCAACGGGTACATTCTGCGTAACTTGGAGCAAATGGATGTCCAGCGTTCGATTCGGCCGAGTAATAACGATGTGCAGAGGAACTTGTACGCCATCAAATGTCTTGTAATCACCGTAGTCGAGCTGAGTGGGATTAAGACCCAAGGGCGGCGAACCAAAACGCAGCTCTCGGAGCAACAGCCCGGTCTGCCGGTCGAAATACAACTCCAATGGTGGGCCAGACGAGTTCGCAGCGAATAGCAGCGTTCAGATTGATAGGGAATTGCAAATCGGCGTCCAGCTTCGCACCTTCGACGTCCGCCTGAGGCATGTCACGAACTGGGCCTGCTGGGGAAAGGAACCATCCGTTCTGACCATCAAATACTGTGGAGCTGTCTCCCGCTGTTAAATGCACAATCATGGCCTGCCGCGATGGTGATTTGGAAATAATTTCAATAGGAAAGCCAGGCCCGACGTCGAAAGTAACAGTGCCGCTTTCGATGCGGCTAGACAGATTCTGGACTGCGGCGACGCCTCCAACTGCTTTAATGAACTTTTCAATCACATCGTCCGGCGACGGGAGATCGGTCCGACTTTCAGCCAGTGGGTCCGCTGCCAATCGAGCTTCGGATACGTACGGCGCTTTGCTGTCCACCATCGGTATACTCACGGGCTTAGCAGAACCGCGATGGCACGTGTAACAAGTAACGGCTCGTTCATCATGAAATTGGTTTGCATTGAGTGCCAACATCATCCGGATCATGCGGCGGGCGGTTTGCTTCGATTGTTTGTCGTCCTTATCGAAGGCATCGCGAACATGACAGAACTCGCACTCGACGCCCAAGGATGCCGATATGAACTGCATAGCCGGAATCAGCTGGTCCGGAGGAACGTCCTTCAACTCTTGCAGGTTTTTAAACCTTGGTTGCGCCACTTTTTCTTGTGCATTCACTGACGTATCCTGCAGCCCAAGTCGGCAAAGGAAAAGCACATAGATCCATGCCAGGTTCAGGCCTACAATTCGCGCTCCTCTGAGAATGCTTCTGCTCCGATTACTCATTCGGTGAACTGGTCTCCGTGGACCGCTATTTTGTGATCCGTGAAGTCGGTATGCATGGAAGGAATCGGATACTTCGGCATATGGCAACTCACACAGTCGTGGTTTGAAACCTTGCAGATGCTGGCCGCATGAGCTCGGTCTTTCGGGACGCCGCCCCCTGGGGAATGGCAGCTCAGGCACACTTTGTCATAAAAGGCAGCACCTTGCACTCGAGGTTTGTGGGCGTCGTGGCACGCTACGCAGGTGAGTCGCGCATCGCCATTTCTCCAGCAGCGGCTCTGCTCTAAACGGTAGGCAGGAAACCGCAGGTTGAAAATCCCAGTTATGGAGTTGAGGCTTACATCTGCCGAAGTACGGTGACAGGCGCCACAGAAATCCACCGAGTCAGCGGGGCTGAGACGCGCGGGATTAAAAATGAGCGTCGAACTCCTCGCGTCATGTTCCAAGCTCATCTGCGCCACATGCTGCGCTCCCGGACCATGGCATGCTTCACAGGTGACGCCCGGAATCAATCGCTCGGGATGAAATTGACCGTCGGTACTTGAGGCCGTGGAATGGCACCCGAAGCACAATGGAGGCTCGTCCGGGGGCATGCGCCGGCCGAGCGCAGTCTCGATGCGACTAGGCGAAAACCGAGTCCTCCCGGTCGTGAGATCCAATCCGTTTAGAGACCTGTAGTAGCTCACCCGGCTCTCAAAATAGATTCCGTTCTGCTGATACAGAAACGTATCCCCAAACTGTCGATCGCCAAATACCCAGCTCACCGTCGATGAGGCCGACTGCTGGCCGTTAGTGGTCGCATACTCTGCCCCGCTCGCCGTTCGGGAGAGCGAATAATCGTAGGACCCAGTGCGAAAATGCATTTCGTGAGGAATATTTGCGAACGCATCTGCCGTTGCCGATTTCACTGCATGGGCCATGGACGTATTCGTCTGCGTCGCGTTGATATCCTGATGACAGCGTCCACAAGTCTCCGAGCCTACATACTGATCGCGCGCGGAAGTTCCTTTAGTCGGCCACCAACCGGGATCGATCACCCGAATTTCTGTTGCAGTACTGACTTTGGAGCTCTTACTCGGCACCGACTGCGCAGACACAACAAGGGAGTGAGGCGCCAATAATATGATAAGGAACAGGACGCGAACCGAGACAGACCTGAACATATTCGGGATCGCCCATTTTACCCTGATCACGTCAACGGCGGCTAACAACAAGTCTCTACCGTGTCCTGACCCAGCTTCAGGACGCAACCGATGCCCCTGAAATATTGGTAAAACGCCGAATTTAGCGGCCAGACTTACAGCGCAATCCAAGCAAGCCGTTCCTGATCGGGGCATCCGCTAAAGAAACCGTCGGACGCTAAAGAGGGGAGGAGTGGTGATGGTCAACACAGCCGAAAAGATTAGTGGTTAGACAGGCTGACTAGAGTTCGTTGTTGGGCAAAATCGTCTTGCATTCATCATGGGGCTAACGGCTGATAACGACTGATTACGATGCTGTGTGATGTCCTGAGCCAGAACCTCCATACCCGCATAGTCTTTTTAGGCGTTCAACCGGGAGCAATCGTCGCTGCCATTCCCAGCCGCTTATGGATGATCGTTAAGTGCGGTGCAGGCTGGGACTTTTTGCGGGAATCTCAATTCCACATCCGTTCTCTTCCGGCTAGATGAGTTAACGATCTCGATCTGGAAGGAACCTTCTTTTTCCAGCGGCTTCGGCAATGCAATCTGCAGAAAGTAGTACTGCGCGATTTCATCGGCCATGTTTTTCAGTGCGGGCTCGATCTGATTCGGAGAATCAATCGCTATTGTGGCCCCTCCGGTGGCCGCACTGAGTAGTTCCATTTCGCTCTGGCCAAACGTGTCCTGAGTCGACAAGTAATGATCTATGAACCTCAGCAGAAAAAACCGAATCCCCTGAGAGTTAAATGTCCTTTCTATCGTTTTGCTTGACACTTTACTATCATCATCCATCCCATCAGTGGCGACCAGAACGGAATCTCCAATACGCGCCGGATGCAGCAAGTCGTTAGCATCCTTGAGTGAATCCCGCACGGCCCGTTCTGAGCGCGCCGGTATTGCAGTAAATTGATTGATTGCTGACAGGATTTCCTGCCGGGAATGCCCGAACTCTATTCTTTCGAGTACTCGACCACCAAAAATGATGAGCGAGAATTGAGTGTCTTCCGGCCAAAAGCGAATTAATGCGCTACTCAGGCCGTCCTGCAATCGCCTCAACTTCCAAGCCATACTGCCGCTTACATCCAGCACCAGTACCACTCGATGTCCGGGGCTCACTCCAGATGCAGAAAGGATATCTACGCGTTTTCCGCTTACCTTCGCTCGAAAATCGGCAATCTGGAGCCCGGGAACAAACTGCCCGTGCTTATCTCGCACAGCGACGATCATAGTCTGTTTGTTGCAATCCCTCTGCTGAGAATGAACACCTATGGCTGAAACGAGGGTAAAGAGAATGCAGAAGTGCTGCAGGCGGAACATGAATTGGCAGCTTACCATGGAGCTCTGGTTACCTGTGTGGCGGCTTGTCTAGCTCTTCGGGAAATTGCTAGACGTCCTCCGTCACGCCATATCACTATGGCACAAAAAGTATGGCCCTAGGCCCATTTCCGCCGTCCGGAAATGGGGAGCCGCCGATCGGAGATAGAGCTCCATTGCCCGCATTTATAGCGAAGACGGAGACATCGTTGGATGCATTGCACACATATACAAAGTGGCTGACGTTATCCGTGGTGACTCCGGTCGGTCCGTTGATGCTGCCGTTCCCGCCGCTCGGAAACGGCGAGCCTCCGATTGAAGACAGTGAGCCGCTACTGCTGTCCATGGTGAAAGCTGAAATGGTAGAGTCAGCCGTGTTGGGAACGTATACGTATGTTCCGGAAGAATCCATAACTACGCCCGCGGGATCACGTCCCACTTGCACCGGCGATGCCGTAGTAGTGCTTAAGGCGCCGGTTGCAGCATTCAAACTAAATACCTCAAGCCCTCCTTCGAGCCCGAAAACACCCGTGCCGGTAACTAGAAGAAATTTCCCGCTGGGGTTGAATGTGGTTTGATTTGCCTGCCCGTTTGCCGGTACGGGAAATCCAACCAGTTGAGTGAGGCCCCCAGTTGTTGCATTGCGGCTGAATCCATAAATACCCACGGGGCTTCCCGTGATCACATAAAGATACTTGCCTGTCGGATCAACCACGACGGAACTTGATTCCGAACCCGAGGAGCTGATTAACATCGGTGACCCGCCAACTGAACCGAGCGATCCATTGCTGTTAATCGAAAATATCCAAAGATTTGCGGATTGCTCGCTCGCCGCGTAAAGGAATCCACCCTGTGGATCGATTGTAAGTGAATCAACGCCAATCTCGGCGGTAAAGGGAGATCCCGGCACCGGCGTCAATGCTCCGGTGCTCGAATTAATGCTAAAGCCAGAAATATTTCCCGACAGATTATTTGCCACATATATGAACCCGCTCAGCGGATTCTTAGCCAACGCCATGGAACCTGATCCAGTGTTGTAGGGGGAACCGGATTTCGGCGTCAGCACTCCCGTAGTCGCATCAGACGCCAGAACCGACACAGTGGACTGATTTCCGCCTTCGTTGGCAACGTAAACAGAGTGATTGGTGGTTTGAGGACAATCAGGACAGGGGCCAGGTTTCGAGTGGCTTCCACAGCCGGCGGTGCCCAGGGCTGCGGCTGTGATCGAAAATGAGATAAACCATGGAAAAATCCGCAAAGTAGACCTCCCGAGTTGTTACTTCTCTGGCGCCGGTTCTTTTATCCGGTTGAGCACGAGGCTATCTGGCTCACGAAATAACTCCTTGTCAGACCCGTGTTTTTGCAAAAATTCCTGCAGTACATTGCTTGGGGAGGTCAGTAAGAAATCCCCGTTGACGCACTCTCCGACTCTTAGGCGGGTTTGATTACAAAGCCAGTCA
>QHZX01000018.1:9321-13438 GCA_003224835.1 Acidobacteriota bacterium
CAAAGCCAGTCATCATTGAGCGCGATGAATCTTAGGGAATCAGGCGTACCAAGCACTTTGAGAATATTATGTGCCGGCAAAGCGCCGATTCCTTGCGCATCCCCCGTGGAACTGCATCCAGAAAGCGAGTCATGCCCAGCTGAATCATATGTGCGTCATAGTGTATATCTGGAACGTCCTCAGGATCGCAATTGCAGCTTGTCTCATGTAGCTTCACGAGTTGCAATGAATACGATACCGATTTGGCGTCTCCGCTGATAATCAGCATGGGAGAGCTTTGGTCTTCGCTCTCCCACTTTCCTTCCAGCACCGGATCGTAAATGAGGTGCGGATCGTTATCTTCAGCAAGTGGGTGCAGCGAATAAGTCCAGCATGCCGGGAGAGCACTCAGTGCCGCCGCGATGGCCAGCAGCTTTATTCCTCGAGTTAGATTCATCGGTTCCTCCTTACGCGGGATCACTGAATACCGGATCGAAGCCTTTCTGTAATGCTGTGTCTGTTCGGAGAATTACTCGGTTTCCAGCACTAACTGCGCTGCTAGACCTGCGTGGTCTGAAGGCCACAAACCATCAGCTGTTCTGCTGGACGGGGTCGCGCCGAATAACGCGATGTTCTGCGCTTCGATTGGTCCCAAAGTGAGGATCAAATCAATTCGCTGATAGAGTTGTGAAGTCGGATTGTTGTCGAGTTCTGACTAGCAGCATGTGAAGCCCAGAACGCCAGGATGCAACTCCGACCACACGTCGTTATAGCTTGCAAGTGTGAAGTCGATATAGGTGGCATCGTGCGGAAGGGGAGCAGCCTGTGAGTTCGAATCCATCGCGATGATTACCGGCGTTGACGTGTTTGCCGGCCCATTCCGCAGCTCTGCACCTTGCGCTTGGCGAATACTGGGCAAGCCAAATAATGTTGTATCCACAGACTCCAGGTGAGTAGTGATGAAGCGGAACGCCTGTCCATGAGATGTGGCGTCTACCGAAGCCCACGCCCGTGGAAGCGGCAGCGTGCCAATCGCGCTCGGGAACGACAACGTGGCTGCATAAACTGCGTGCTGTGGATTCGCCCAACTGAATTGTGACGGATCCAAGTCCGTGCGCGCCAGAATTGCAATATTGTTTGTGAGCTGCACGCAAAGGAATGTTCCAGAGGACGCAATCAATCCCGGTATAGCCGGAAACGCATATTGCTGCGTTTGGACCGCCACCTTGTAGTGAGCGCCCTGCGCAGCCAGCGCCTCCCGCAGTTCCTGGAGCATGTCAAATTCGACACTTGTTGAGCCGCAGCTGAAGTCTGAGAAATTAACCGGTCCGGTGGACCACTGATCCAACTCTTGTACCCCGACGAGAGCCGGAGAGGCAGCGATGATTTGCTTCGCCAGCGCTTGCATCCGGGCGGGAGGATTCGTCTCTCGCACCTGCGCGATAGTCGCGCCGACCGCGATCAGGAAATCGGTGGGCGTTCTTGCGGCCTGTACTTCCAAAAGATCAGTACCCTCGTTAGCGTTGTAGGTCATCACCCGCAAGTCGCCTCTTCCTTTCGAGAGCGCTTGGGCTGAGGCCAGTGAACAGGCCAGAACAATCATGGCTGCCATTAATTGATTTTTCATTTGTGATCTCCTTTAAGTTTGAAACGCATCGACGTTGCATCCACATTTTGCGGATGCGATCTTCTTACAACGCGGACAACCGCACAATTTCACGAAACCAATGCCACGACTTCAAAGCATCAGCCATGGCCTGATCCGCTGAAAAGCGTTTGCTGCCGTAACCACGAACCAAAATGAGATTGTGCGAATAGTCGTCATCTCTGATTTCGCTTTTGCTCTTGATCTCGGTCAGCAACGCTTTTTCAGGTTTGTCCTGCCGGAACTGGCCGCCTCTGGATCAGCACCTTGCGCGAAACCGAGAAGTTGGTCAATGCAGTGGCAGTCACCCCTGCTGCATCTATCGGTCACGAGCTAAGTAGCTGAAAATACGACTGCTACAGAAATGTTCACGCCATGCATTTGGAAAGTGCTAGACTTCTCCAACTTCGCGGACCACCAGCAATTTTCAAGACAAGGCTGTCTCGTGCCGCTCCCAGTGTCCCAACTCGTTCGCTTTGATCGGTTTGAGTTAGATTTGCGCGCGGGAGAACTGCGCAAGAACGGGATTCGGATACGACTTCAGGAGCAGCCGCTCCAAGTGCTGCAGGCGCTGCTTGAAAATCCTGGTGAAGTCATCACTCGTGAAGAATTACAGAAGAAAATCTGGCCCGCCGACACTTTCGTGGACTTCGATCACGGCCTGCATGCGGCCGTGAACCGGCTGCGGACCGCATTGAGCGATTCCGCCGATCATCCTCGTTATGTCGAGACGGTAGGCCGCCGCGGATATCGTTTCATAAGCAAGCTAGAGTCCGAGGATCAACCGCCACCGCTGAAACGCGAATCGACCAAAAGTCCCACCCCAAAGTCCACGCCTCGCTTTTGGAATTCGTGGACCGGAATGGTTGGCGGCTTCTTGGGGGCGCTTGCGATTGCAGCGTCATTAGTTGTTGGAAACGTTTACGGGTTGAAAGATTGGTTACTTGGCACTACCAAGGCACCTTCGTTCCAATCGCTCGCAGTTCTTCCGTTGGAAAACCTGAGTGGAGATCCAAAACAAGATCCGTTTGTTGACGGCATGACCGAAGAGCTGATAACGCAGCTCTCCAGGCTGGGGAATTTGAAAGTGATCTCGCGTACTTCAATCATGCAATACAAATCAACTAAGAAGTCATTGCGTCAGATCGCGGGCGAGTTGCATGTCGAAGCCGTCGTCGAGGGCGCAGTACAGCTGGCCGGTAATCGAGTTCGTATTACAGCTCAATTGGTGAATGGCGCGACCGACGAACACATTTGGGCCGAGACATACGATCGTGAGCTGAGCAACATTTTAATTATCCAGAGCGAGGTTGCCGCTGACATAGCCAAGCAGATTGATTTGGAACTGACCCCGCAGCAGCAACAGCGTCTTCAGGCGGGCGCCCATCCCGTTAATCCCGATGCCTACCAGGCGTATCTTCTTGGCCGTTATTACTGGAACATGAGATCGGGCCAGGGTCTGGCACTAGCCGGCAAATATTTTGCGGACGCCATTCAGAAGGATCCGAACTTCGCGCTCGCCTATGCCGGAGAGGCTGATTATTTTGCTTACCTTACTGTGCTGGGTGGGCCGGAAATCCTGAAACCAAGTGATGCCATGGCAAAGGCCAGAACTGCTGCGGCACGAGCCCTGCAGTTGGATAACTCTCTTGCCGAAGCCCACGCTGCAATGGGCAACATTCTGCATAACTACGATTGGAATTGGGCTGCCGCGGAAGCCGAATACAAGAAGGCGATCGAACTGAATCCCAATTACGCCATGGCCCACCATTTGTATGCGCACCTTCTCATCGAAACTGGACGTAAAGAAGAGAGTTTGGCGGAGGCTCACCGGGCGTTGGATCTTGATCCGTATTCTCCGTTTGTGAACAACGGGCTCGCCCGGCAGTATTATTTGTCACGCGAATATCAAAAAGCCGCAGCCCAGTGCCTCATCGGCTTACAGATTAGCCCTGAATATTTTCCTGCCCGAATACAACTTGCTCTAGCTTATGAGAAGACCGGCAAGCTCCCCGAAGCAATTTCTGAACTAGAGCAAGCTGCGGGTTTAATGGCTTCCGGCGGTGCACCTAACTCGACCGCTCCTCCGATAGATGTTCCGGTAGTACACGCTCTGCTCGCACACGCTTATGCAGTTTCTGGCCGGAAATCTGACGCTCTGAAAGAACTGAGCAAGCTGCAGGCTGCGGCAGCAAAGCGCTATATTCCGCCGTCATACTTCGCCATAGTGTGGATGGGTCTCGGAGACCATGAGCAGGCCATCAACTGGTTAGGCAGGGGATACAAAGACCGCTCTGAGCATATGCTCTATCTTGGGCTTGAGCCGTTGGTTGATCCACTCCGAAGCGATCCAGGTTTTGTCGCGCTTCTGAAAAAGCTTGATCTCCCCTAATGGCTGGTGTCGTATAAAGGATTATTCTCTTTACAACCGTCCGAACTTTTTTACAGCCTCTTCGATTGACTTTAGCTTCTCGATGTACGCGTACATGGAAT
>QHZX01000019.1 GCA_003224835.1 Acidobacteriota bacterium
ATCCGCCCCGCGCACGGCATCTTCGCAGCTTCGACTGATGTGCAGCCCCGGAGCCAGTGTTGTCGCGAGTTCCGGCAAGAGTTCCTGCGGCCCGCAAAGTACCACCTTCGCCCCGAACTTGCTGAGCAGATGAATCGCCGAGCGCGCCACCCGGCTGTGATAAATATCCCCAATGATGGCAATTTGCAGACCTGCCAGTTTCTTCTTGTGCCGCAGGATGGTGTAAGCATCGAGCAGCGCTTGTGTCGGGTGCTCGTGCATGCCATCGCCGGCATTGATTACCGGTATGTCTAGATGGCTCGCCATCAAATGCGGAGCGCCTGCATTCGGATGACGTACTACCATCACGTCTGCGCCTACTGCCCGCAGTGTGTAGGCAGTGTCAAGCAGAGACTCGCCCTTCTCGATGCTCGAACCGCTGGAGAGCACCAGCGTCGTGGTCGCCCCTAGCGCTTTTGCGGCAATTTCGAACGACGCCCGCGTGCGCGTCGAGGCCTCGTAAAACAGCAGCAGCACCTTTTTACCGCGCAACAGCGGCCGCGGATTCATCTTTCGCGCAAGCTGAAGCAGCTTGGTGATCTCTGCCACCGATAGGCCTTCAATCCCCAGCAACGAGCCGCGCGCTGCTCCCCTGCTTGCGGCTTGTTGTGTCACTGCTGGCATGAGGCGGCTTAGTCCTGCTTCTCCATCAGAAGAACTTTTTCCTGCTCATCCACTTCCCGCAGGAGCAACTCAATGCTCTCCCCGTCGCTGGTCTGCACTCTGCGCCCAACGAAGGTAGCCTCGATCGGGAGCTCACGGTGCCCGCGGTCAATTAAAACGCAAAGCTGTACCTGCTTCGGGCGCCCATGACTAAAAAGGGCATCCATCGCGGCCCGAGTAGTCCGGCCGGTATATAGAACGTCATCCACGAGCACGATTTTTTTACCAGTAATTGGAAACCCAATCTCCGTCTTATGAACTACGGGCTTTGCCAACCGCGAAAGATCATCGCGGTAGGAAGTGATGTCCAAAGTACCGACTGGCACCGAGGTTTTTTCAATCCGGGAGATCATTTGCCCAATCCGCTGTGCCAGGAACACCCCCCGGCGGCGAATTCCGACCAGTCCAAGGTCCTTGGCGCCATCATTTTTCTCAATAATCTCGTGCACCAGCCGAACCAGGGTGCGCTCGATTTCCGAGGGAGCCATGATTTGGGCTTTTTGCCGTAACCCGTGCTGGTGAGAGCTCTTGGAAGTCATGAACGCTGCATCATACTTGGGCAGGCCGTCTGCGGGCAAGGCAACCAGGGGAAGAAGCTGGATTAGGGCCTCGGAGAGCCTTTTCTGCGCAGGAACGAGGCAGAAACCGCGCCTCCGATCCCGGAGAGCAGGACAAAAGTGACGCACATGATGACGAAACCGAAAATCATCATGACCGCCATGCCATGCGGGGTCATAAAGTAGTCAAACAACTGTCTTACTTGAGGATCAGGGTTACGGGCCTCTGCCCGTTGAATGATCTGAATCACAGCCGCGTGTGCGTCGGCCTCATTATGAGAGACCAGGGTTCCGAAAGCGCTTAGCACCATTAGAAAACCAAAGCTGAGCAAGCCACTGAGCGCTCCCAAGCGAAACCCTACTCGGCGTGAAGGATCATCACCAAGACCGCGACGACGGTATAGCAGAACCGAGAGAACACCCGCCAGCGGCAAGGCCAACACAAAACTCACTGGCGGCCAAATTGGGCTAAGCAAGGCTCCAACCAGGCCTGCATATAGTGCGGAACGGAGTTCTGCGTGACTGTCTGCCCGTGCGCGATGCACCCGCGGCGTTACGTCATCAGCAACTATCAGGCCGCTGCTCATGCGTGGCAATACGCTAATCGACTCGCGAGAATATTGCTTTGCATGTGCCTTGATTTGAGAGGCTTCACAGGTAGGACAAAACGGAATGCTGTCGTCCACAGGAGCGTTGCAGCGGGGGCAGGGGTGTTCCACTGGCTCCCATTATCTCATCTTGTGAAACGCGTTCCGCTAGGAGAACCTCGCTAAGCCCTTCATTCGGATCGGGCTGGGGCAAAAACAATCCTCCGGCCCTGGCGTTTCTCAGGGTTCCGGCGGCTGCTTGCTGCTAACTTGTCGAACGAATTAGGTCTCTACCACCCGTGGGGTGATGAAGAAGATCAGTTCCTCGTTCGAGCTGGTCACCGTCTGGTGCTTGAACAAGTTGCCCAGCCACGGAATGCTTCCGAGTACCGGCACCTGAGCAATGCTGACCGAGTTATTGGTTTGGATCACTCCGCCAATGACTACGGTTCCACCATCTGTGACTAGTACCTGAGTAGTGGCTTGCTGGGTGATCAGGGTTGGGTTGCCGTTAATCTGATGCCCAAAGTCGGGAGTCGTGTTTTCGACGTCGACATTCAGGAAGATCGTATTTTCAACCGTGATCTGCGGAGTCACGGTTAGCTTAAGGAACGCGTCAACATAGGTAATTGTCGCCGGAGCGCCCAGGGTAGCCGCGCTCTCGACTGGCACGCGCACACCTTGTTTCACGATGGCTTGAATGTTGTTCTGGGTGACTACGCGCGGCCGGGAGAGTATTTTCAGCAACCCTCGCGATTCCGCCATAGTGAGAATGGCGTCGATACGGAAGTTATTGCTCGCGTTCACCAAGCTCAACCCGCTGGTCGGACCTGTGACGCCTAGGTTCGAGAACAGCGGAATTTGAACTCCCTTTGCGCCTCCTGTCACAATGTAGGCAGGATTCGGTGTGTTGCCAACGATGATTGGCGATGTTCCAACCGCGGTTGCTCCTCCTATTGCAGTCGGGCTATTGCCCCAACCCAATCCAAGCTGGGTACCTATGTCCCGTGCAAAGCTGCGAGTGGCCGAAATAACCCGCGCCTCGATTTCGACTTCTTGCGTCTTTCGGTCGAGCTGCTGAATCAGCCTATCCACAGCAGGAATGGTCGAAGGGATATCGGAGATGATGATCGCATTGGTCCGGTCATCGGAGACAATATCGCCCCGCTGGCTAAGGAATTTCTTGACGGTAGTTACTACATCTTTGGAGTGAGCGTAGCTGAGGAATCGCGTGACCGTAACTCTTTCCACCGCCATTGCTTCGGCTTCCCGCTGGGCTCGAATTCCTTCAGCCTCGCGCCGCAGGGTATCGTCAACGAGCCGTGAACGTCAGGATCCAGTACCACGTTTAGACCGCTGATCTCATGAATCAGACGGAAGAAGTCCTTCAGGTCCACGTCTTTCAAGTTCACTGAGATCGGCTCGCCGGTGTACTTCGGATTCACAATTCCGGACTGAGGATGGGCTTTCTGCTCAGCCGCCATGTTTACCGCTGGTTGTACCTGAGCCGCGGCCGGGCTCGCCGCAGAAGGAACAGCAGCCGGAGCGGAGCTCTGAGCAACCGGGCTGGGAGTTTGAGCCATTGCTGGACCGGGATTCTCCGTCGAAGCAGGAGCTGAACTCTGAGCCACAGCCGCGGTTGAACTTTGACCCGTTGCGGAAGCGGAGCTCTGCGGGGCATCAGAACTTGAAATCGGCGCGGGCACCGCAACCGGAGTTGCAGCAGGAGCCTGATCTTGCGGGCCCAGGGCGCTTGTAGCCGGGAGTAGATTGCCTTCCGGTCTCTCCACGAATCTTGAGGCAGCCGATACAGCGCGTACCGGAGGAGCGAGCTGGACTACGTCCTTTTTCGGAGAAAAAGTAGGCTCCACAAATACAAAGCTGCTTGCCGTGTTCTTCGCGACCTCTGTCCTTGCCGCGCCAGCTGTGGCTTTTGCAAACGCAGGCGTAATCGCCGTAGCGCTCGCAACAGCAACGCCGGTTTCCAGCTTCAAGGTGAGCTTGCCGTCCGGGCCGGGCACGAGCTCATACTTACAAAGCCGCTCGAGATCGACGACCACACGAGTAGTTTTGCTGGAGTCGGTGCCAATGCGAACGCCAGTCACGCCGTTTGCTCCGACGTGGATGCGGCTGACCGAAGTCGCCACAACTGTATTCGGCAGGTCAACGACGATGCGGGCCGGTGAAGACAGCGTCTCCACCTTGGGCGTGGTTGCGCCCTTGGCTAGCATCTCGATGGTGATGCCGCCGTCGCCGCGCGACACGCCGATTTTTTGCAGCGCGGCATAATTTGCCGCCTCCGTGCCCGGAGTCTGCGCGCTAGCCATCAGCACGATGGTCAGTAGCGCTCCAATTGTTCCCAGAAATTGCTTTCGCATTTCGTGTCTCCCCGCCTCTAGTCTGCTCGAACTGTTTTCGTGCCCTTCTAAATTCTTGCTATGAGCTACGCTACCGGCCGCGTGATCGTTTTCGTCACGTCCCGCGTCAGTGCCTTGCCCAGCCTGTCATGAAACGTCTCTTTAAAAATGATCGAATCTCCCGTGATCTTCACTACATATCCGTTGAACACGGGATCGTTCTCCCGGAGGAAGTAAGCTTTATCCACCGCATTAACCACGACTGCGATCATGCCGGCCTCAGACTTCACCACACCTTTAAGCGCGATCTGGTCGATAGTCAGGCAGCGTTTGCCAGAGCTGCAGCCGGAACCTACGTTGCCGCCCATAGCCACCACCACGCTGACAAATGGGTCCCGGCCATGAAATTCCTGCGGCTTGTTTTCGGCTGCCGGTTTGTCTTGCTGAACCGAAGGACTTGGTTTCGGCCCACCCACCGACGCGACCGCCGGTTTGGCGTGAGCGACTTTGCCATGGGACCGCGCAACTGATTTGATCGTGACCGGCTTAACTGTCACTGGCTTCGCCTGAACCCGTGCGACCGGCTTTACGGTAGTGCTGGCCGTCTTGACTGAAACCGCGCCCGTCTTGGGCGTGACTTTCGCCCCCGCAACTGCGGCCGGCTTCACCGAAGATGCTGACACTGAAACGCTTTTCGCTGTCGAAGCCACCTTCGGCGCTGGAGTTCCGGCCTTCGCCGCTGGGGCGTTTACGGAAACCGCCGCCTTGGGCCCAGAACTGGCGGGTTTTGCAGCTGCAGAAACCTTTGCCGGAGCTGCTGCGCTCTTCCCTGCCGCTGTTGCAGGCTTCCCTACTGCTACGGCGTTTACCGAAACCGCTTTCTTTTGGACAACTGAGGTAGTCTTCGCAGTCCCCAGTGTTTTCTTAGAGACCGCTTTCCCCTTCGACGCGGTAGCAACAGCCGCACCGCTCAACTTGGCGCCCCTGGGCGACGGCTTCCCTGGCTGCGAGGTCTGCAACGTCCCCACCGTGACCGTGGCCGGGGCCGCCGGAGTCTGTACTGCCGTGGGAGTCTGCGCGACCGCAGCCCCCGATAGAAGTATGAGTATCCCCAGGTTCCGCATCATTTATGTCCTGCCTTTGGCCGTAGCCGGAGTTGCTGCCGGCTGAGTGTCATGGCTAAAGAACGTAGTTGCTACACAAGTTGCCACTACGCTTTCGCCGGGCGCGTATTGGTACGAATGCTTGGCTTTCGCATCGCTCCCCTTCTTGGTATTGGCAACCTGAAGGTTCGATACGTTAACAATTCTTTCCAACTTGGACACGTGATCAAAAAAGTTCATCATCGAGTGATAGGAGCCATCGATTTCGATTTCGAATGGCACCTCGGTATAAAACTCTTTGCTCGAAGTCGGTTGCGCCGTGTACCGTCGCAACTCGATGCCGGATTTTGCAGCTTCGGCATCCAACATCTTCATGAAACCTTGTAAGGCTCGAGTTCGCGGTTCTCCTGCAACTTCGCATCGAGCGCCTTTTGCGCGCTCTCGTTGGCATCGCGCTGCGTTTTGAAGTAACTGAAAAACAGTGCAGCGCTCAAGAGTCCTGCCACAGCAAGCACCAACCCCCACTGTTTCATGCCCGACATGTCATTAAAGTTCATGGCCCTGTCCTTAGGACTTGCTCCTGTCGATTTCGCAGGTCAGTTCGAACTGGAACGCCTGCATGTCCTTCACACCCTCATCCTGAAAAGTTTCTTTGATCTCTATGTTCTTGAAGTATCCCGTCTTTTGCAGATTTGCGATCAGGTTCGCAACCGCGTCGGCGCTCAATGCAGTCCCCTGGATCGAAATATTCGGCCCTTGGGTCTTCATTGTGTTAAGCCAAACTGCTTCGGTTCCGTTGACCGTCTGCCCAATTGTGTTGAGCAAGCTCACCGGATATCCGGTTTGCGCTTTGTGCAGCTGGTCAATGACATCTACTCTGTGCCTGTAGTTGTCAGCTTGCTTCTGGCGCTCCAGATATTTGGCCTTAACCCCAGCCAGCTCACGATTCTTCTGCTCTGCCACTCTCATGTTGCCGGCAATCGCAGTCGCCTGGCCGTTCAGGTGATACCAGTACCAGCCGTTGCCGACCCCCAGCAATACGAGGGCGACAAGAATCTTCATTGCCGGCGAACCAACTTCGCCGAGCTCCATGGCAGGCGCGCTAATCGCTACCCGCGAGCGCTTATTCTTCGGTTTGGGTGTCCCCAGCAAATTGATTCGGATCATAGTTCTTCAAAACTCCTCAAGGCCAAACCGACCGCTACTGCCAACTGGCCGGCATTGCCTTCAATCAAATCCATTCCCGAACCACTTGTCGGAGGTGCGATCTTTTGAAACGGATTCAAGATCTCCACCGGCATTGAGAACTCCTGCCGCAGCGCTTCCAGCAGTCCCGGAACCTTCGACGAACCGCCCGCGACCAAAATCTTCTCGATGTGTTCGCCCGCCGCGCTGGCGCGAAAGAAATCAAACGTCTTCTGAATTTCGAGCACGATAATTTCGGTCACCTGTTGCAAGATCGGCGTCTTCGCGTCTTCACTTACCGTGCCGACCTTCCGGCCCAGCTTCAGCGCCTCGGCATCCTCGAAGTTCAAATCGAGTTCCTTCTGCAGAGAGTCCGTATACTGATGCCCACCCACGCTGACGTCGCGAGGGAACAACGGCGTGGTCCCCTTCACGATATTGATGTTCATTACGCTTGCGCCCAAGTTGAGCAAAGCCACAACCTGGTTCGGCGACGGCTCGTAATTGAACTCGTAGCAGTTCTGCAAAGCCAGTGCATCGATGTCCACAATAGCCGGGGTTTTGCCGGCCATCGAGAGTACGTTGGTGTAGTTCAGAATCTTGTCCTTCTTGACGGCGACCAGCAGGACGTCCATCTGCGGCTGGCCTTCGTCTTCCGAAAGGATCTGATAGTCGAGGTTCACATCAGCCAGATCGAATGGAATGTGCTGCGCCGCTTCCTTCTGGATCGTCTCCGACAGCTCCGCGTCGCTGATCGAAGGCAACGAAATCTTCTTCACGATCACGGAGTGACCGCTCACCGCTGTGGCGACCGCTTTCGTCTTAATGCCGTTGTCCGAAAAAAGTTTCGAAATCGCGCTTGATACCGTGCCCGAGTCGACAATCATCGAGTCCACGACGATATCCGGAGCCAGGTGCTCCAGCCCGAGGTGCGCTACTTCAATGCCACCCCGGCTCTTCTTCAACTCCACGGCTTTTATGCTCGAGGAGCCCACATCCAGGCCAACGATCGATTTCGATCCAAATCCAAACATGTGCCCGCCTTTACGTGGCAGCCTGTCCGGCCGCCTTCGCTTTCTTGCTCTTGAATTCCGACTCACTGGACTTCTCTTCCATCCACTGGTCCAGCTTCGATTTCTTAAACCGCCAACGATTGCCCAGCTTGAACGCCGGAATCTTCTGCTCGTTGACGTACTTGTAGAGCGTGTCCGGGCTTACGCCCAGGTATTGCGACGCTTGGCGAATGTTCATAACTTCGCGCGAATCTGCCATAGTTGTGCCTTTCCACAGAGGTTCGTCGCTGGCATGCCTACTCATGCCCGACGATATTGGGAGGAGAATCCGCTCGAATCACTGCTTCGAGTGAATTTGAGTGACCTGAGCATATATCAACCTCGAATCGGGCGAGGTCAGGGCCGAATTCCGCGTTTTTCCGGCTTTTTTGCCGTTTTTTTGGAAACTGTTTCGGCCGTAGTTGCAGGTCATATCTATATCTTGTGGGAGTCGGGCGGCAGATACCCATTACCTGTATTGACGAGAGCTGCTCTGACCTCGCCTCAGTAGGCACATAACCGAAGTACAACAGACGGTACCAAGGTGCGTGTACGGGGGAACAAGTCAGAAGTCAGAAGTCAGAATTCAGAAGTAAATAAGAACGGCGATGTTGATTCTGCATTCTGACTTCTAAATTCTGCATTAGATTCTGCATTCTGACTTCTAACTTCTGCATTTTTCAAAAAAACAGCCACCCGCTCCAGCATTTCGCTGAACTGATGGCTATTGGTGAAAACCTGACGCCTAGCTTAGTATCCCCGGTTCCCCGATACCAGCACGTCATACGGCACATCGCGAGGAATGTTGTACTTCGCCATGATCTCGTTCAGCTTTTGTTCATCCTTGGCGTAGTCATCGCGATCATTTTTCGCCCGGTCGCGCTGAAACTTCTCATACGCTTTATCGAACTTCTTCTGGTCGTCCGGAGAGAACCGTCCCTGATACTGCCGCACGCTCTCACGTGGCGCGTATCCGCTGGAAGTCGCAATCGCGTTGAACGGCGTGTTCGGAGGGATGCCGTTGCGCTGCATGATCTGCTCCATATTGCGCGCGTGTTTATCTATATCGTCGCGATCATTTCTGGCATTGGCTTCCTGCCATTTTGTGTACTCCTTGTTGAACTTATTTTGATCGTCGCCCTGCAACTGATTTCCATAGCCACGGTTGTCATATGGACGATTCTCGTACCCGCGGTTATAGCCAGGGTTGTTTTGAGACGCGACCTGTTCATATGGAGTATCCGCTGGAATCGAATACCGATTCATTATGTCCTGCATGTGGTGCTCTGAGCTGACCATGTCATCACGGTCGCCGTTCTGCTTGTCTTGCACCCAGCGGGAATAGTAGTTGTCGAATTTCTGTTGGTCCTCTGGACTCATCCGTGGCGCCTGCGCCAGCGCGGGCAATGCCAGCGCGGCCAGCACAATCAAACTTCCTAGAAGTTGTTTCATAGTTCCTCCGGCAAGTGAGTAGCTGACTTATCGTTCGGTCGGAGTTATGAGTAAGACCAGATTGCGCAGGTTGGCCGAGCCAGTTTCCTTAGATGGAAATGCAGTGGAACCAGAACTGAAGGTGGGTGTTTATACCTAGGGATGGCGCGCTTGTGAAGGTTCCGTCTCTACTCTTCTAATGGGAAGGGTACGGGCAGTCCTGGCCCCGTACCCATTCCCGGTTATAACGCGGCTCGCCTGAGACTCAGTACCGTTCGCTTGATGCAACTTCTTCAAAGCGCACTTCGCTGTCGAAACGCGCGCGGTCCTCATTCGAGAGCCGTGCTCGCCAGTTCGGGCGGTCGTCGTGCCCGTTCGTGGCAATGCGCCAGAATGGCGTTTCCGCCGGAATGCCATAGTGCGCATACACATCCAGCATGCGTCTTTCCATGCTGATGATCTCCCCTCGATCATTTGCTGCCTTGTATTGCTGCCACCGCGTGTAGTAGCTGTCGAACCGCTGCTGATCTCGCTGCGACAGTCCAGACTGCGCCAGCGCCGGCAGACTTACTGCCAGTAAAAACAAAATCCCCAATACCTTCTTCATTCGCCTCTCCCCAACGGACAGAATTTCCTCGTTATCAGTATGGCAATCCTGAAGAAAATCCTCCCGTTCCGGAAGTCACAGGCTTTTAGTAACACCTCAAGGTGATCTGGTGCCCGATACCACTGTCATCTTGAGCGCCGTAATGATCTCCCAAAAATTCACTGTCATCTTGAGCGCAGTTGTGAACGCCAGCTCAAAACCTCACTGTCATCTTGAGCGCAGTAAAGGGACTCGCTCGCGAGTCCCTTTACGAAGTCGAAAGACCTCGTGTTCGCTTGCACAACCAAGAGTCCTGGATGGGAATTCCAACCACAAATGCGAGATCTCACCAGTCCCTCATACCGACGCTCTCAACAACTCCCACGCTCCCAGATACCGCCTATACTTCGATTTCTTCAAGTGCGGATACAAAGCCACACTCCGTCGTCCGCGCACGATCTCCTCCGGAATAATGAACCACACATCCTCCGGCACCACATACACCACCACAAAATCAAATGGATCTCCCACGTACGCGCCTTGGCTTCCCCGCACCGAGCACGAGTAACCGCCGCGATCTTTGAATCCCGTGGATTTCACCTGTACGCGCACGAAGTGTGCCCGGTGTTCCACTACAAAGTCGTAATGTTCCACCTCTCCCCAGGGCTTCGTCACCGCTAATCCCTGTTCCGCGGCCGCAGCCATAAATCGCAGCTCCGCCCATTCCCCACGTCGTTTGGCATGTTTTATCTTCATTGCTAGTTCATTCATGAACTCCCCTTTTGTTTCCCAACCCCAACTCGGGTCAGCGGACGTTTTCGTCCCGCGGTATTGATCTAAATTGTGAGGGTTTTACTAACTGCTGAGTGCTAGGACCGTTCATTGGCGGCTGACAGCTGACACCTAAAAAGCCGCGTCACCAAAGCCGTGTCATCCCGAACTCGTTCACCATTAGTGGACGAGAGAGGGACCGTACGCTACGCCTGGGCCAGCAGCAGCGCGTGCAGGATCAAATCCGCAGCCGGCAACTGCCTGCTTTTTGGTTTTTGCTGAGTGCTGATTGCTGAGTGCTGAGTGCTAAGTGCCCCAAAAAAGCCGTGTCATCCCGAACTCGTTCACCAGCAGGTGGACGAGAGAGGGACCGTACGCTACGCGTGGACCGGCAGCAGCGCGTGCAGGATCAAGTCCGCAGCCGGCAACTGCCTGATTTTTGGTTTTTGCTGAGTGCTGACTGCTGATTGCTGATTGCTGAGTGCTGAGTGCCTAAAACAAAAAAACGCGGCCCATTGCGGGCCGCGTTGGTTTATTTACCTTCTACCTACATTGTATCAATTCGACTTCCCCATTTGTGCCACACTTTCCAACTTTATATTGGCAATAATTACCTTGACTAACCATGGTTATTGTAGTACCTTAAAACCATGGAAACGCCAAAGACACTCCAAGCGGCAATCAAGCACTACAGCGATGAACAGGTCTGCATTGATGCCGTTGCAAATTTCCAGTAGCTCATTTCTCGCTTCTACGAAAGGGCGGATTTTTGTGATGATATTTGCAACAGGTTCAAAGTGGTATGCGGGGATTAAACTATTTCGCAGTAGGTAATTGACAAAGTGGGCCACCGCAACGGGGTGTCGTTGTGGAAGGTCTGACCCGCTGAGATCATGGTGCAGGAATGAGTGCTCAAGTCTGGGAATGGGGCTTCTGTACATTTTGTCTGCGGCATTTGGAAAGGACGCCTTAAAGAGAAGGCACCAGTGCAGCATCTCGCCAGTTTCTGGACGTTCGAGCGGCACCGGCACGCCATCTATTCGATTCTGCCAGTAGCTCTCGATCCAGTTACTCCATGCGCTCTCGACGGCGGCTTCTTTCATGCCGGATAGCGTCCGATAGACCGAAGACGCCCACATAGATCTCTCTTCCTCTGTCACCGCCAGAAGAAAACGATTCAGCCAACCGTCGGTGATCGGATTAATGGAGCTCCTCAAGCTATACCTGCGAGAAAACCGCAGAAGCTTTCCCTTTGTTCTGATCCAAACTCTGTGTGCAGCTTTGGAAACGTCTCCTCGAAACGCGGCATAAGATCAGGCAACAGAGCTTCGGTCCACGACCCCCAACCCAAGAAGCCGTGCCAAGCCTGAATGGCAGTGAGATGGTCCTTGGAGAAGCTGAACAATGGCAATACATAGCGCAGCGTCCAGCCCCGATCCGTAGAGAACAAAAAATAGGTCTGTGAGGCGATCAAGACGCGACCGACCGCAGCAGCGTACGAATGTCCCGTCACAACGCTGGTGAGGAAGTTCTGATGCTCTTGAGGCATACCGTTCCATTCCTCCCCCGCAGCTGCTCTAACGCGTGAAAGCGCGTGAAGCCAAAAGCTCAGCAAACTTCCTGCAGGATGGTTGATTGCCAACTGAAGCCAGTCACCGGCTGCCTCTCTGGCCTGTTCGCTACAGCGCGTGGACGCATCCCACAACTTCAGAGCTGTTCCGATGGCAAGATCAAACTGTGAAATCGGAATTGAATGAGAGGACTTGTTGATTCCAAGCTCTAGAAGTCTACAGGCCTCGTAGAGCACAGAAGGGATGGCTTCCTCTATTTCCAACAGCGTTTTAAGGATCTTTGTCCAGTGCTCCTCAGAAACGGTCGAGTTCTGCCAACCGGTTATGACGGCTCCCCAGATGTCGGCATCCCAGACGTGTTTCTGTTGCAGTACTTCGGCCACATGGATGCTCCAGTCAAAGTTCTGCGTTACCACCTGCGTAACCTCGTACAACAGGCCTGTCCTGCTCGGGCCACCGAAGTCGCCGGGTTTCGCCGCCTCAATTTTTTCGAGCAACTGCTCCGGAGAAGCCGAGAGGACCTCTTCTGGGCGCAAAGGGCTAATCGGGCCTGCCCATCCGACAGGACCAATCCACCAATCGAGATTCGGATATTCCCTCGGTCCAAACTCGGGGTGGAGCCTTTTGAGTTCATCGAAACGTTTGCTTGTATCAGTGCACTCGGGTGCCATTTGTGTGAGCCAATAGAGCAGATTGAAAATCTCGTACTCTTTGGTTCGACCTTCTAGTTGATTGGACCCGATCACTGCTCTGTCTAAAATCCGATTCCGCGCCTCATCCGAAGCGGTTGCGTATGCCCTTTCTAGGACCAGAAAGACTTCCGGTTTGTATCCGTATGTGTGAAGGAAGCTCTTCTCCAGCAACCAATTCATCTTTGCGTCTGGTGTCCAGTGGGGACTCTCTGAAACCGCATAAATTGAAAGACGTCGAAGTAGGCGGAGATCGGAGGATGACCACAGATCGATGAAAAAATCTGATCTCGTAGGCTCATGCTTCGTTGCCCAGTTTAGGGTGTCACGGGCAATGTCAATAAGGAAACCTGTCCCGTCGTCACGCGGCGCAGCTTCCGAGATTGCGATTTGCCCCCGTGAGCCGCTGAGGGGATCCCAGCTCGAATACTCCTTCTGAAAACCGCGAATCAAATAGTAAGTGTGTTGGATGTGCGATGTAATCATTATCAAGTGTCTGCCGACCATAATCTTCAAGTTGGGTTGCAGCAGCTTGTCCCACGCAACCTTCAGCCAGTGTTCGCTACCCTCCGTCTCGAACGTTGCCTCGGCGGCTTCGACGTCTTCACCAAAAGAAATTTTTTTCTTGAGCACTAAACGGGGTCTTGTCAGATGTTCAAGAAGAACAAAGATCGTCGCCTCATCCCTTGGAAATTCACAATCACACAATCTGTAAGCAAGCAGATCTTTGCTGCCGTACCGAGGCTGGAGATCGACGAGCACGGGTATCCATTTGGATATGACATTTGAGGAAGGCTTCAGCTGATGAAAGGACTGAGCGATCTGATACCAGAGAAATGGGGCTATTGTTCCCCCCTGCCGCTGAAGAACCGCCAAGGCGTCGTCAGAGTGTTTCTGAATGAAATGTCGCGCAAACCAAGACGCGAAATGTTGGTCAATTTCTCCAGCAGGCAAATCCGTAATACGAAAGAGGTTTGAAAGGAGGTTCCTGCTTTCTGCCCAGCGCAACCAATCTGGAGACTGAGCGTGCCTAACGAAGAACTGCACGAGCGACTTCTGCTTACATGCGTGCTCAATGTAGTCCAGTTGCTCCCGGTCTAGTGGCACGGGTCGTTCCACAATGGTCTTGATTTTTTCCTCGTGATCTAGTGCGGGCGTAGATATCAGTGCGACCCAGCCCTTCAACGCGGTACCTACGGCCGAATGTCTCTGATCGCCTGAACCCGCCGAATAGATAACAGGCGTTATTCCGAGACGGCTCCAGAGTGCCTCGGTGTCTCGTATTGCAATCGCGAACCGTCCTGGGCCTTTGGATTTCGGGGGGAGACCTCTCGCCAGATAATCAACGACTACGTCGTTGTGGCTATAACCAATGAACATAACAACATAATTAGCGAACAGCTGTTGCAGAAAACGCGTGGCCCATCCATCTATCAAATATGCGGCCCCGAAATCGGAATCTGTGAGTACCATACGGCTCGCGGGCTTACCTATACTTCCGTGTATATGGACGATGCCGAGAAACGCACCGCCGAGGGGCAGCGCCGGCGCGGAGTAAATTTCCAGCCCGGGTGTGCCAGAAAAGACTGACCTGGACGCCGACGTAAAGTGTTCATCGAAATTTGTCGTGACAAGCCGCACCGTGCTGACACTATCGAAAAGCTTTAGTAAGTCAGTGTGGAGCGGGTTTGGTTGTGACCCTGGAATCGAAAGGATGCGTCTGACCCTCTCGTGGACATCAACATTTCTGTCCTTAAGACGGCCTAAAAAGCGATCAACGAGCTCGCCTTCCTGTCTAGCTAAGACACCTCCCCCAACCTGCTCTGCGAGGTCGCCAAAGTTCGGCAAACTCGATGGAGCGGGCATGGAGACGCCCGCTCCGGCAAAGACAACCAGGGACCCGTCCCTTTGCGCCTCAAGAAGACGTGCTGGAAGGTCGACTCCATTGATTCGCATCTAACCATTGTTACATGCGGGTAGCCGCTTCCCTTTTCGTTTCAAGTGGCAATGGAAAGATCATTTTGGGGCTTGGCGGATTACGTCGTGCCGTAGAAAAAAACTCTACTTCGACTCCTGCATCTGCGGGTTCCCTGACTTCACCAGGTCCGTCTTGAGCTCGAACTTCTGGTTAGGGGCAAGATCAATCTCCGTATTGAAGGTGTTATATCCGGACAGGCTGATGGAGATTTTGCGG
This sequence comes from Acidobacteriota bacterium, assembly GCA_003224835.1. Lineage (GTDB taxonomy): Bacteria > Acidobacteriota > Terriglobia > Terriglobales > Acidobacteriaceae > Gp1-AA145. The sequence continues at coordinate 14,786 of QHZX01000019.1, forward strand.
TGCCCGGGCGCGACCAGCAGACTTTTAGCGATACCGCCAAACTCGCCGGCGTGTCCGACGAACTGTCCATCGAGAAAAACTGCGGCGCGGTCGGGATTCACCGACATCTTGATTTCGGACGTGACCGATGGCATCACGTAACCCTGGGCTTTCACCATAGTGACGTTTACCAGTTGCTTTTCGCCAGCTTGCAGCGTGACCTCTTGGGTGAATTCCTGATAGCCATTCTGTCGCACCGAAATCTTGTGCGTGCCCGGCAGCAAAAAAATCTTCTTCGATCCCTTCAGTTCATCCAGATAGCCGAGATATTGGCCGTCAATCCACACTCCCGAAGTCTTTTCGATCTTCGAAGCGCCTTCGAGCTGCAGTTCGCCCAGAACTTTATTGTCGGCGTGCGCGGCAACACAAAAAATAAAAGTACAAGCACACGTGAGGCAGGCGACGACGCGAGCAGAGGTTCTGGTTCCCATGGCCATATTGAAGCCAGTTTAGTCCAGGTGGCGCAAGATTTCCTGCTTAGGTCATTCCGTTGCACCCGGATCATGGATGTGCAGCCCGCTCCGAACCCTACTCGGGGTGCTCAGCTGGTGTTTTGTGCTGGTGATGCCAGCGTCGATAGGCTCGCAGGGCTGAGAGCTGACAGCCGAGAGCTGAACCCTCCTACTTCTCCAATCCTCTTTGCGCGATTCCAATATTGTCTCGCGTGCTGTTCTTGACCATGTACATCATTTCGTCGGCCTGGCGGATTACATCGTGCGGAGTTTTGGCGTCGTGCGGATAAGTGGCGAGTCCCATCGAGGCGCGTACATTCAGGTTCAAGGATTCTTCTTTGCAGAAACAGCTGGCCCGCAAACTGTCGCGT
>QHZX01000546.1 GCA_003224835.1 Acidobacteriota bacterium
TTTCGGCTGATCCGCGGCTGGTGATGGATTTGACTACCTCCAATCCCGGAACGCTATTCACCGCCTCTTCGAGAGGGCGGGTGATAGTCACCATCATCTGATCAATCGGCATCACGCCGTTGTCAACCCCGATTACGATCCTGGGAAAATCGGTAGAAGGAAAAACCGCGACCGGTATGCTGAAGGCAAGATATCCACCTACCAGCGCTAGCGTTGTAATAAGGAAGATAGTGGACTTGGAATGCCGGGCGAACCAATAGGAAGGTGGGGCCACCTCTTCCAATGGCGCGCCTTGCTGAGGAATGGATAGTGGTTCGCTCATTATTGAGAAACGAGATGCGAATCAGAACAATGCCTGTAGTTTTTGGGTTTTATTTTTTGCCGCCGACCTTGGCGACATCTCTCTTGACCTTACTCTTACTGTTGCTCTCGCCCTGCGGCGCTGTCGTCTCCAGAGCAGGTTCTTTCGAACCGGCATCCTTAGCGGGATCAGGGCTCTCAGTTTCTTCGGCAGGTTCTTCGATCGTCACTTTGGTTTTATCAGGCAAGCCATAAGCGCCAGCCTTGATGACTCGATCGCCCGGCTGGACGCCCGCTAAGGCTTGTAAAACGTCGCCTTCCTTGATCCCGATCTTAACGTCCCTATTCCGAGCGATATTGTCTCCCCCCACGACCATGACTGAAGTGGTGCCTTCGGGACTAGTCAATACTGCGCTGCCGGGAATCACAATCGCGTCCGGTACAGTCTGCGCTGTTACCGAGATGCGTACACTAGTGCCAGGTTTTAGCAACTCCTTGGGGTTGGCTGCCTGTAGCCAGACTTCCACTGTAGTGCTATTAGGATCCAGTGCAGGATTTACCAATATCACTTTGCCTTCGACTGGCGTATCCAAGCCGGGAACTGCCATCGTGCCTTCATCGCCCTTTTTTAAAAAAACAGCCTCATCCTGGGGAATATGCGCCCGCGCGACTACTTGTGACAGGTCCATTACGGTTATGAGGGGAGTTCCTGCTGGCGCCACTTCTCCGCGATACAAGGGTCGTTCTGTGACTACGCCATTGATCGGGCTTCGAATTTCAGAATAACTAAGTTGCGCCATGGCTCCTTTAAATCTACCTTGCGCCGCGGTGAGCTGGCCGGTTGCCGATTTCAGCTCTTGCTCTTTGCCAACCTGCTGCAGGGAGGTGAGATGCCGCTGCGCAATCTCATACTGCTGGCGCGCTTGCTGGAATGTAACTGAGGCTTGATCTAGGTCTTTCCGCGGAAGCGCGCCTTCCTTGAATAGTTGTTGTTCTCTTCCGGCAGGCTCGCGGCGGTCCTGGTCTTATAACCCGCCTCGGCTTGTTCGTAGTTGCCTTTGCTTTCGGTGGCCGCAGCCGCTAAATCGCGGTTTTCGAGCACCGCCAAAAGTTGGTCCTTTCGGACTCGTGCTCCACGCTGGACATAAAATTGCCGCACCGGGGCAGTTATTTTTGGTGTCAAGGCTGCTTGATCTAAGGGAAAAAGCACCGCATCGGCCGAAACCACACGAGAGATGGGGCCCCGCTTAGCTTTCACAACCTGGACGGAAACCCCTGGGCCGCTTTCGGCCGAATTCTTGGAACACGAAGTCAATGAACATCCCGCCGCCAGTAGCAGGCACAATCGCACTGGCAAACCAATGCCGGCGATTACTTTGCTGTATTTGCTCATCAAGATTTCAAAAGCTGCCTGTAAGGGTTTGCAAATTAGCCAAAGCGACGCGGTACCGTGCTTGCCCATCATCGTAGGCGTTGCGCGCACTGGTGAGCGTGTTCTGCGCATCTACAACTTCGAGCACCGTGGATTCGCCGCCTTGGTATCTCAACGTGGTAAGGCGCAGACTTTCTGCCGCTAACTCTGCCGACTGCCGCAGGGTTTCCAGTTCCGCGTGCACCGTCTCTGCCTCAGCATAAAGAGTATGCAAGTCGCCTAAGAATCGGCGTTGTGCGAAACTTAGTTCCAGCTTAGCCTGATTACGGCGCAGCTCACCTTGTTTTATCCTGCTGTGCGTCGTTCCCCAGTTCCAGATAGGGATGTTCAGTGTTGCGCTGGCCGAATTTCCGAGATTTCTCATCCCCGATGGAAATGGCTCATGAACGGCAAAATGGCTGAAGAACGGCCATAGCAGAAGCCAATTGCGGATTATTTTTCTTGGCCTGCTCTTCTACTTGGTCTAGCGGAGGTACCGCAGTGACATGATCAATATCGTCGACTACTTCGAAGTTCTGGTTAAAGTTCGGGAAAAGGAGCAACGCCAGCTCGATTCTGGCGCGTTCCATGTTCAGCTGCGCGTCCCGTAAATCACGTTGTCGGTCATTGAACTGGAGCTGGGCCTTCACCACGTCAGCATGCGCCACTTCCCCGCCCCGCTCCAGGTCTTGACTGATCTTCAAGAACCGTTGCGCTTCCTGAGAAGCTTGTTGGGTTGTTGCATACTTGCGTTGAGAACTTATCAGCGCATAATAATTCTGGACAACGGTCACCACCAGTCCACGCGCTGCAATTTCCGCGCGCGCCCGGGCGCCTGCCTCCGCGGCGAGCGTGCGACGATAGTCAGCAATCGGCGTCCATCCCACAACCTCATGCGCGTTCCC
>QHZX01000020.1 GCA_003224835.1 Acidobacteriota bacterium
GTGTGAAATTTACGACTACAGTTGCACCGACATCGACTTTTACATCGGTTTGGCTTACGGTCTTAAAACCCTGAAACGAAGTCTCGAGTTTATACATCCCGATTCTGACAGGTGAAAACTTGTAGACACCGTCACCTCCCGTATTCGTAGAGAGCGCCGCGCCTGTGCCGAGGTTCGTTAGCGTCACCTTTGCGCCGCTGACCACCGCGCCCGAAGGATCCGTAATCGTGCCAATGATTGAGCCGGTATCAACCTGCGCCTGCGCAATGGTTGTTAAAAGTACAGCGGCGGCGAACATCGCCAGCACGGCTTTCAGGATGCAAGATGAAGTGCCAACTCGCTTCATGACCTTCCTCCTAAGTCTTCGGCTCGGATGCTTGAGACTCAAAAAACACTGTAAGTCCGATCAGCGACAAAGCGGTCGTAGGCCAACACGCGCAAAGCGCCGCGTCAGCCTCTGTGGCTCTGTAAATTTTTGCCGTTGATTTTGATCCTCAATCCCACGAAGAATCGATGAATCGCTTAACCCACCAAAAGCTGTTAATCGCTTAACCGGTGTGAAAAAGTATTTAACCGTTTAATCCTGCTGTTATTAAACGTGTTGCGAGTGTTATCACGTGCAAATATCCGTTGTCAAGCAATTTCTTGTCGGCTATACTCACTTCGCTTCTGCACAAATATGACGCTCACCATACGCGACGTTGCGAAAGCCGCAGGAGTATCCACTGCAACCGTCTCCAATGTTTTAAATAAAACCGGGAAAGTCGGCCGCAAAACTCACAGCCTGGTGGTCTCCGCCGTGAAGCGCCTAGGCTATGTTCCCGATGCGCATGCGCGTAACTTGGCTTCGCGCGACCGTCACCGCACTTTGGGAATCATTGTTTCCGATATTGAAAATCCATTTTTTCCCGAAGTCATCAAAGGCTTCGAATTGCGCGCCCAGCAACTGGGTTACGACGCAATTCTCAGTGACACCAATTACGATCCGCGGCGCACTCGGCGGGCTGCTGAGCGGATGATGGAACACAAGGCTCGTGCTCCTACCCGCGCTTACATGAGCAACTTGCGAATTGACTACGCTGCGGGAGTCGACCAGATCGTCAGACATCTTTACGATCTTGGTCACCGGCGCATTGCATTTGTAGCTGGTCGCGAGGGACTGAAATCCAACGTTGCCCGATTGGAAGCTTACGAAGATTCCATGCGCCTTCTTGGACTGCAGTCTGGGCCGATACTACCGGGCGACTTGCGGTTCGAAGGCGGCATGTCCGCGGGATTGGCAGTCGCGAAATTATCTCCTCGACCGACTGCCGTTATCGCCATCAACGATCTCACCGCCGTAGGCGTCATTAAAGGACTAATGAGCGCCGGTTGTCGCGTGCCGCAGGACGTGTCCGTGACCGGCTTCGACAAAACAAGGCTTGCGGAATATAGCAATCCTTCAATCACCACGGTGGATATTCATCGCGAAACTCTTGGCCGGATAGCTGCCGACGCATTGCACGAGCTTTCAAGTTCAGCAACTCCGAATGGCAAGGAATACCAGATCGGAGCAGAATTGATCTTGGGAGAATCCTCTGGTCCCGCCCCGAACGTCTCAGCCTTGATACACTCTTCCACAACGTCAGTGCTGGCTTAATTGCAACCATAGTTCAGGATGTCTGTCCCCAAGAACCAACTTTCCCGCCGAAGCTTCCTCAAAGGCATGCAGCTCGCTCCGGCGCTATTTGTTCCTTCTCCGATGCTAGGTGCGCTCCGGCAATGGCCCTTCCCTTCTATCGCGCACAATTCACTTCGGCCCGATTTCCTGCTCGCCGATCTTCGAGTGACGCCTCACTATCCCAGCAAGACACCGCTCGATGATCTTTTCCGACACGTCGTGCCGGGCGCCGATGAATACATAACTGAGAGGTATGCGTTCGAACTTCTTGGGATTTTCGCTGAATGGAGCAAGGCCCTCAAATTTTCGCCGATGGACCTCGAAACTTTGGCGAAGTTCATGGATCCCGAGATCAAAGCCACTGCTCTCGGCACGAGCGTGGACACCAAGGTGCACTCAGCATACGAAATCGAGAGTTTGTGTCGGCAATTCAAAACAGCGCAGGCTGCAGGTCGCGATATATTTCTGGCTAATTTCAAAAGATATTTTTCGAATTTCTCAAGTATAGAAACAGCGCAATTCGAAATCACGGCAATTGCTGAAGCCGCAACGTCGCCACTCACAGTAAATGCCGAGCTTCGATACGAGTTTGTTGGCACGCGAAACGACAATGCTCGCGAGCAACGAATTGGCAATTGGCGCACACAGTGGCTTCGTAAGGAATCGATCGGTTGGCAGCTTGTCACGCTGCAGGGAACTGGGGAGAGTGTCAGTCGAGCGCGCAAGCCGATTTTTAGTGATGTTACTTCGCTAGCTCTGGGACAAACTGAATCCTACAAAACTCAACTGCTGCGCGGGAATGATTACTGGCGCACGGTTCTTGACGGTGCTTGCGGAATCGACGTATACGGAAATAATGGTGTTGCCGCCGGAGATTTTGACAACGATGGTTTTGACGATATTTACATCTGCCAGCCGGCTGGCTTGCCGAACCGCCTCTATCGCAACAACGGCGACGGAACCTTCGCGGATGTAACCGAGCAGGCCGGCGTTGACGTGCTGGATGCCACTTCCTGCGCGCTGTTCGCTGACTTCGAAAACAAAGGACTACAGGATCTCCTTGTCGTGTGCGAAGGTGGGCCTTTGCTTTTCCTGAATCAGGGAAATGGAAAATTTAAGATCAAGCCCGATGCTTTTAGCTTTGCTCGCGTGCCGCAGGGAACTTTCACTCATGCTGCTATCGCAGATTATGATCGCGACGGACGTCTCGACATCTACTTTTGTCTTTACAACTACTATCTCGGCTTAGACCAGTATCACTACCCTGCACCTTACTTCGATGCGCGCAATGGGCCACCAAATTTCCTGTTCCGCAACCAAGGCAACGGGATGTTCGAAGACCGAACTGAAGCCGCAAGATTGAACATCGATAACGACCGTTACAGCTTCGCCTGTGCCTGGGGCGATTACAACTCAAATGGCCTGCCGGATCTCTATGTGGCGAATGATTTCGGGCGCAGCAATCTTTACCGCAACAATGGCGATGGAACGTTCACGTCGATTTCTGGTAAGGCGGGAGTGGAAGACGTCGGCGCCGGCATGAGCGCCTGCTGGTTCGATTTTGATAATGATGGACATCAGGATATTTATGTCGGCAATATGTGGTCGTCGGCCGGGATGCGCGTCGCCGATAAGAAAAGTTTTCACCAGGATGATTCCGAAAATATTCGCGACCTTTACCTGGGACTTCAACCACGACGGCTACGAAGATCTTTACATCGCCAATGGCTATGTTTCCGGGTCTGATTCCCCGGACCTGGCAAGTTTTTTTTGGCGCCAACTGGTGGCGAAGTCACCCCAGAATAAGTCCCCGTCGCCCAACTATGAGCGAGGCTGGAACGCCATCAATGAACTGATCCGTTCCGATGGAAAATGGAACGGCTACGAAAGAAACATCGCCTATTTGAATAATGGCAATGGCACATTCTCAGATGTCTCAGGCGCAGTCGGCCTGGATTTTCTCGACGACAGCCGCGCCTTTGCTCTAGCCGATCTCGACCACGATGGCAGGCTCGAAGTCGTTCTGAAAAATCGCACCGCGCCGCAACTCCGTGTTCTGCGCAATGTAATGAGCGAGATTGGAAACTCAGTCTCATTTCGACTGCGCGGAACCAAGAGCAATCGAGATGCGATCGGTACGGCGGTCACTGTCGAAGCCGGCCAGCGTCGCCAGACAAAATACCTTCAAGCCGGTTCTGGATTTCTCTCCCAGCACGGCAAAGAGCTTTTTTTTGGAGCTGGCAACATCGCCGGTACTGTTCGCGCCACTATCTTGTGGCCGAGCGGATTCATTCAAACGTTCGAGCAACTGCCGATAAATCGTCGAATCGAGATCAGTGAAGGTTCGAGTAATTTCGCAGCAAAGCCTTACTCGCCCTCGCTGTGGTCACATAAGGAGTTAAGCACGTCCGAGAAACTCGAGCCCCTGCCAACTGCCTCTGAAACCTGGCTGATTGAGCCTTTGGCAGCCCCCGATTTTTCTTTGCCCGACATTGCGGGTAAGACAACAACTAAGGCTCTTGCGGCAAAACTACGCCAGTCTTAACTCCACCGCGCGCATAGTTGCGGCATATGTTGATGAAGGCGGATCTCACGAGCTCGCAGAAGAACTTCCTTTCCCTACTCTCATTGGCAATCAGGAATTTATCGGCATTTACAACATCATTTATCGATACCTGTTTGACCGCCACCGAGATCTCCCGATTCCCGCGTCATTCCTAGTTGATGAGCACGGAAACATCGTAAAGATGTATCAGGGCGTAATCCATCCTGATCAGGTACTCATCGATGTTCGATCCGTTCCGCGTACGGCCGAAGATCGAGTCCGAAGAGCACTCCCCTTCACGGGAAAACTTTATCAAGGCGAATTCCAGCGGAACGCCTTTACTTATGGAGTCGCTTTCTTCCAGCGCGGATATCTCGATCAGGCCGCGGAATCATTCCAGCAAGCCATCGCTACCAAGCCCACGGATTCCGAGGCATATTACAACTTAGGGACGCTCTACCTCCGGCGAGGCGACTACAAGCAGGCCCGGCAGAATCTAGAGCAAGCCGTGGCGCTTCGCCCGAATCATCCTGAGGCATGGAACAATTTAGGCATGCTTTCTGCGCAAGAGGGGGATTCCGAGCAGGCCATTCGTGATTTCGAACAATCGTTGAGTCTCAAACCTGATTACCCTGTCCCGTTGGTCAACTTGGGGAATTTGTACCGCCGTCGCCACTCTTTTGCTGAAGCGGAAAAAATGCTGGACCGGGCGCTGCAACTCGAGCCCAATGATCCTGAAGTGAATTACAGCGCGGGCATGTTATATGCGCAGCAGGACCAGGTCCCGCGCGCCGAGCAATACTTGCAAAAGGCTATCAGCCTGCGTCCAGATTACGCTGACGCTCTTAACAACTTGGGAGTGCTGTTCGTGCGCGAGCAGCGCTATTCCGATGCCGAGGACCGGTTTAAGACGTGCATCGCGGCCTCTCCAAACTACGATCAGGCGTACATGAATCTTGCGCGGTTGTACGTGATTCTCGATCGCAAGCCTGACGCTCGTGAAATTTTAGAGGCCTTGCTGCGTGAACAGCCGCAACACAAGTTGGCCCAGCAGGCGCTGGAGATGCTACATTGAGCGTGTTTACCCCGATGTTAAATGGGCCCTTATTTCGCCAACAATCCTTCCGGCTAGTAGGTCATACACTCCTCAAAATCGTTCTGGCATCGGCGTGGATTTTTCTCGCGTTAACGTGCCAGGCGCAGCAGACTACACCTCATCAGACCGCGCATCGAAAAATCGCACCCTATAATGATCGCCCCGCGTCCAAAGCCTCTTCGGGATTTCTTGAAGCAAAGGAATTGCTGGGCCAAGGCCGGTTGGATGAGGCGAAGCAAAAAATCCAGGAGCAACTTAAAGATGATCCCACCAGCGTGGAGGGTTACAACCTGCTGGGGATCATCTATAGCGATCAGAAAGACTATTCCAATGCGCTGGAGGCGTTCCAGCAGGCGCTCCGACTCAATCCTAATTCCGTCAAGACTCACAACAATCTGGCGAACTTTTATTTAACAGAAGGAAAACCGGAACTCGCAGAGAAGGAATTCAAGAGTGCGCTGGGTCTCGCGCCCACGGACCGCGACTCCAACTACAACTATGGTGTGTTCTTGCTGTCGAAGGGATCGCCATCGCTTGCACTTGTGCATCTTCTGCGGGTTCGTCCGGCAACGGTTGAGTCGCAATTTCATCTGGTCAGCGCATATCTTGGATTGGGGAGGACTACTGAAGGTCTCAAAGTTGCAGACGCACTCTCCGCCGAGAAGAAAGATGACGTGCAACTGCATTTCAGCCTTGGCCTATTGCTAGCTTCGGAAAAGCAATACAAGGCAGCGCAGCTTGAAATGGAAAAAGCTAATGCGCTGCAACCCGAAACTTTCGAAATCATTTACAACCTGGGGCAAACCTACTTGCGCTCTGGCGATTACCCGAAAGCCGAGCTGTCGCTCAATCGGGCGTTAAAGTTAAAGCCGGAGTCACCTGAGACTCTGTACTTGCTGGCGCAAGCTTATTCCGAGCAAGCACGGCCGGTAGATGCATTGGAGTTGTTGGTGCGTGCCCACAAGCTCGCACCCCAGAATATTGACGTCATCTTTCTGATGGCACGCGTCAGCATGACGCAAAATTATTTCGAAGATGCCATCCCGCTGCTTGACTCCGGAATAAAGATTGCCCCTAAACGCGCCGATTTGCGCGCGGCCCTCGGCGAAAGCTATTTCATGTCGGGGAAAACCGAGAAAGCGATTGATGAATTCAAAAAACTTGTCGAACTAGATCCTTCTGCTAGCTCCTACGCTTTTCTGGGACTCTCTTATCGCCATCTCGGCAGGTTTGACGAGGCGAGAAAATATTTTGAAGCGGGGCTCAAGAAAGATCCTCATAACGCCGCCTGCTTGTTCAATGTTGGCTACATTGAAGAACGCCAGGGAAACTACGCTTCCGCCGAGCGGCTGTTCGAACAAGCCCTACGTGCCAACCCAGATTTTGCCGACGTGCTGCTGGAGCTCGCCAACCTTCGCACCCGGAGCAAACAATTCGCGGCGGCTGAGGACCTGCTCCGTAAGTATGTCAAGGTCAGCCAGGATCCGGCGACTGGATACTATAAGCTCGCCATGATTGAGCGCAGCTTGCATCAAACAGCGGCCGCTCAGAGGGATCTGAATGTATTCCAGTCGCTCTCCAAAAACTCGGCCAGTGGTCCGTACCCATTTCAGCATCTATTCGATTACTTAAATAATCGCGCTGAGCTAACTGCTCAGCAACGCACTCAGCTTGACGTGTCTGAACTCACCGCCCAGATTAAAAAAAATCCGGGCCAGCCGCAGGACCTTTATCTGCTTTCCGAAACCTATCTGAAGCTTGGTCAACGGGACGAGGCAGAAAAGACCATCGCTCAACTTGATCAGATAAGCGCAAATGACTACCGCACCCAGACCGGAGTCGGGGTCCTGCTGGCTCGGTACCATTTGTACGATGAAGCGATTCGTCACTTGCAAAATGCCCTCCGCGCAAATCCTGATTCCAATGACATTAAGTTCGATTTGGCCGACGTTTATTTTCGTAAGGGGCTCTATCCCGAGGCGCTCGATGCAGCGCAGTCGCTCTCTGCTGCAGGTCAACAAGATGATGCTTATCTTGCACTGCTCGGAGATATTTATGCGCACATGGGCGACTCTACAAAAGCGGTACAAATTTTCCAGAATGCAATTGCGCGTAATCCGGACAATGATCAGTACTATCTTTCACTCACGCTAGTGCAGCTTCGTGGAAATGATCTTGATGGCGCGCAGCAGACCTTACAGAAAGGGCTGACACGAATTCCTGGCTCTGGGAAAATCCTTTGGGGATTGGGAATTGTTTCGATCGTACAAGGCAAGTCCGCAGATGCCGCCCAGCGGCTTGAACGTGCCGTGGAATTGTTGCCCGAATGGGCGGGAAGCTATTCCACTCTTGGTGTTTTTTACTATGAAACCGGACAGGTTGATAAAGCCCGCGAAGTTCTAAACCGATTTAAAGGCAGCAATGCCGGCGGACTCGACGTGAGCCGGATAGAAGACACGCTATCGCACACGCCGAATAATTCCCCTGTCCCGGATGGTTCCATTCCTATGGAAGCACGCCAGCAGTTGCTTCAGTTCGCGCTTTCGATTGCGGACCGCACTTTGTGAGGACGGGTCCAATTTCCAATGCGCTAGAATTCGTAAACGGCTGATTTTCCAGAGACTCATTCGCCAAATGAATTTGCCCCGTCGGTATTTCCTCGGTTCTTCCCTTTTCCTCCTCGGCAGCACGCTCTTGGATGCCCTCACCATCCCGCTTTGGAGATGGAAACGCTCCCTTGTTCTTGTTCCGACCGCAGCCACGCCTTCGACTTCGCCGGTGCAGTTCGTTGATGTCGCGCGCGAGGCAGGACTGAATGTACCGAACGTCTGGGGAGATGCCAACCACAAGCGCTACATCATCGAAGCCAAAGGCAGCGGGATTGCTTTCTTCGATTATGACAACGACGGCTGGCTTGATATCTACGTGACCAACGGAACGCGGCTAAGTGAGAAGTGGCCGGAAGGGAAGGCGCCGACTTCTCAGCTTTTTAAAAACAATCGCGACGGAACATTCACCAACGTCACAGAAAAATCCGGCCTGGCGCGGACGGGATGGCAAACTGGCGTTTGCGTAGGTGACTATGACAACGATGGATGGGACGATCTTTTCTGCTGCTTCTGGGGGCACAACATTCTGTTTCATAACAATGGCGACGGGACCTTCACAGACATCACTCGCAAAGCCGGCGTTTACGATGAGCAGGTTCGCTGGGGCGCAGGCTGCACGTTTCTGGATTATGACCGCGACGGCTACTTGGACCTCTTCGTCTGCAACTACATCAAGCTGGATCCGACGCAAACCCCAGGTCCGGGCGACCCTCCAGTGTGCCAGTGGAAAGGAATTCCGGTGATGTGCGGTCCGCGCGGCCTCCCCGGAGATACAAATGTTTTATTTCACAACAACGGCGATGGCACCTTCACCAATGTTTCTGAGAAAGCCGGCATCCTGAAGCCCGGCCCACGATACTCCATCACCGCGGTCTCTTACGATTTCGATAACG
>QHZX01000021.1 GCA_003224835.1 Acidobacteriota bacterium
GAACTGACGACGCTCAAAACTGGTTTCGCCCAGAGAACCGTTTTCCTGCGCGGGTCTTCGGCTCAATGGTTTACACAATCGGCGAGTCGCTGTGCTCAGTGCAGCGTCACAGTTACTTCGCATTGCCTAGAAACCTGAAGTTCTCGAACAGCAGCAGAATTCGCGCTGTCCCTTACGATGCTTCCCAAAAGCAAGCGCTTTCAGCCATCGCATCTGCAACCCGCGGGAGTGTGTACATAGCGGGCGAAGATCTTCTGGGAGACGTTGAACTTCAAACTGTCAATGAAATGTACCGCTCGGTTGGCCTGCGGCGCACTCGTTCTGTGTGGCTCGCGTACCAGGGAACACGAAGTGAGCCGGTGGGTGCAGCTATAGCCTATCGCGGTCCTATGGGGATCAATTTCAGTTACCTGGAAAATCGTTGTGATTTGCTGCTTCATCCGACGCTCCCCGCCGTAGACGTCCCGGGAGCGGTAGCTTCGCTCTTGAGCGCAGCGGCCACCGCATACCAGGACTTCGAACTTGACGACATTCCACTGATCAGCGACGAAATGGCTACTGAAACACTGATCAAGCTTGGCGCGGAGTTCTTGCGCCACTATTGTCAGGGAATTTGGCTCAAAGCCGGACACCAAGGTTTCTATCAACACGTTGATAGCTTCTACGCGAAGCTCTTAGAACGCGCGAGCAAGCAGAACAAAAAGAGCCGCGCTGCAGCAGGTTCAAGATGAACTCAGCAGCCTCCACTTACATCATGGACGATCCGCGTGAGGCCATGAGGCTTGAGCTGAAGGTCAACACTGACGCTTGGCTTCGTAAATACCTTCTGCGCCATGTGAAACCTGGTGCGGAGGTTCTCTCCGTTGGATGCGGGCCGGGAATGATTTTGCGCCAGCTGTGCTCGGCAGATCACACAGTGCGAGCCACTGGAATCGATATCAGCGCAGATCGGATTCAGGAAGCTATCCAGAAGAGCAATTCAAATAAGCGCCTGACATTCGTAACTGGGGACGCCCACTCAATGTCTTTTCCGGCGAACAGCTTTGACCTGGTGTATAGCCGGATGCTCTTCGAGTACTTAAGTGACAAACAACAAGCGGCAGCTGAGATGGTCCGCGTTTGTCGTCCAGGCGGCACCGTGTTGTTTCAAGACTTGGATGGTCAGCTGTTGTGGAATTATCCCGAAGATCCCTCGATACAAAGTACTGCCGAGAAGGTTGTGTCCGAATTTGGCAAAACGGGCTTCGATGCATTTGTTGGAAGAAAGCTGTTCTCCCTGGCCCACAAGGCAGGGCTGCGAAAGATCGACGTTCAGGTCGAGTGCTACCACCTGATCGCCGGAGAGATCAAGCCCGACATTCTTAAGCAGTGGCAGCTGAAATTGGAAATAGCGCTTCCTCAGATTGCTCGCGTACTCGGAGGCGAGAGGGCGGCGAAGGAACACGCAAAACGTTTCCTCGAGTATCTCCAACGGACGGACACGCTTACGTATTCGAACGTATTTACAGTGACGGGGCAAAAGCCCCTGTGATTGCTTGCTCGTTTTGTTGAACAGACTAAATAACCAATTGCGAAAGGGGACAACGAGAACGTAAGGGTCGCAAACAAACCCACAGGAAAAAACGGTTCTCGCCTTCTCGCGAAGGAAAATAACCATGCAGACCACTCGCTACCAACACAAAGGTTTAAGAAGTCTTACCCAGACTCTCTTAGTCATAGGCCTGACGGCATTATTCGTCATGGCCGCGTCGGCGCAGAACAACGTGTTCGACCCTACGACCATGAGCGTCGAAGACCTCATGAACATGCAGGTCACGTCCGTGTCCAAACGGACTCAGAAGGTAGCGGACGCCGCCGCTGCGGTCTACGTGATTACCCAGGAGGACATCCGCCGTTCGGGAGCCACTAACATTCCCGAAGCGCTGCGTCTGGCCCCGGGCATTCAGGTCGCGCGGATCGACGAGAATAAGTGGGCCATCAGCTCACGTGGCTTTAACGGCCGTTTCGCCGACAAGCTGCTTGTCCTGATCGACGGCCGAAGCGTATACACGCCGCTGTTTTCTGGCGTGTATTGGAACGTGCAGGACGTGATGCTTGAAGACGTTGATCGCATTGAAGTCATCCGTGGACCCGGCGCGACGCTCTGGGGCGCCAACGCCGTGAATGGCGTCATTAATATCATCACTAAGTCGGCAAAGAGCACGCAGGCTGGGCTGGCTACTGCTGGCGGTGGAAACGAGCTGAGAGGCTTCAGCAATCTGCGCTACGGTGGCACTGTAAACCAGAATGCTTACTACCGCGCATACGCTAAATATTTCAATGTGGGGTCTTCCTCAGATCCCCTCGGCAGAAATGGTACCGATAACTGGGACGCCTTGCGCGGTGGTTTCCGTGGTGATTGGAATCCTACAGGTCCCGACTCGATCACTCTTCAAGGCGATATGTACCGCAGTCATTACGGGGAACTGCTGACTATTCCTCAGCTGAATGCTCCTTACTCGAGTACCTTCCCGAACGCCGGTGCAATCAGCGGAGGCAACATCCTGGGCCGCTGGGCACACGACTTCGGCAATTCGTCAACATCGCTGCAAGTTTACTTTGACCACACAAACATTTCTGAAAACTCCCTGTTCGCAGATCACCAGAACATCATTGATATCGATTTCCAGCACTCGTTTCATTTGACTGATTCGCAGGCGGTCATCTGGGGCGCCGGATATCGCTCGATCGGGGATGATAACCAATCAAGCTTTACAGTTTCTCTGCAGCCGACCCACAGCATGCTGAACCTATTCAGCGGTTTTGCTCAGGATGAAATCAGCCTATTCGACAAGCGCGTGCAGCTTACTATCGGCTCAAAACTCGAGCATAACGATTTCACGGGCCTCGAAGTTGAGCCCAACGCCAGAGTGCTGTGGAACGTTACCCCGAATCAATCAGTTTGGACCGCAGTATCACGCGCTGTTCGAACGCCGGCTTTGACCGAACGGGGCTTGCAACTGGTCTCAGCCGTAATACCTCCGGGAGGCCCAGGCAATCCGACGCCGTTCGCAGCTGAAGCAGACGTTTACGGCAGCAAACAATTCCAGTCCGAAGATCTGTTGGCATATGAAGTCGGATATCGCGTTCAAGTGTCGAATAATATGTCCGCAGATATCGCAACCTTCTACAACAATTACACCCATCTTCGTTCAGCGGAAGAGGGTGCGCCCTTTGTCCAGACCGATCCGGCTCCCTTGCATTTGGTGGTCCCGTTCGTAGCCAGCAACAAAATGCACGGTGGCACGTATGGCGCCGAGGTCTTCACCGAGTACAAGATCATTCCTCGATGGAAGATGGCTGCCTCTTACAGCTACCTGCAAATGGACATACTCAAGGACACAACCAGTACGGATCCGACTCCCGATAACCCAAACATGTCCAGCCCGCGCCACCAGTTCTACGTGAGATCGTCGCTCGATGTGTTTAGGCACTTAGAGCATGACCTGACAGTCCGATATGTGGACAACCTGCCGGGCCTCAGTATACCGAATTACTATTCCGTGGATACTCACTTTAGCTACGCGTTGCCTCGAAGCTTCGAACTCTCAATCGGCAGCCAGAACCTGCTCAACCACCAACACTTGGAGTTTGTTCCCGACTTCATCAACATTTCACCCACTCAGGTGAAGCGATCTATTTACGGAAGCATTACCTGGCACTCCGAGTAAGTTAGGTGTTTCTGGTCTGGTTAGCGAGAGATTAAGAGCATGCAGGCACAGGGTATCAAAAGCTCAGAATTCCCCCGGATCGTCGGAATATCTGATCAAAGCTGGGTTCATCTACAATTTCGCGAATTTGGTGCAATGGCCCGCCGCAAGTTTTGCTCAGCCTGAGTCTCCTATCGTGATCGTTATCTTAGGCGAAGACCACTTCGGAGCAACTCTCGATCGCGCGCTGGACGGAAAGAAGGTAAATGCGCGGTCTTTTGTTATCAAACGGGCACGGTCAATTCCTGAGCTTCAACGAACTCTCGGATCTCAAAAAGATTGCCAAATCCTATACGTCAGCTCATCCGAAATGCCGCATTTAGGCGAAGCTATTCAATTGTTGAAAGGTGTTCCAGTCCTGACGATCGGGGAGACACCCGGCTTCGCAAGAAACGGCGGCATCATAAATTTAATTCTCGAGGACAACAAAGTACGCTTTGAGGTGAATGTCCAAGCCGCAAAAGACGCTGAGCTTAACATAAGTTCCAGGCTACTCGCGCTGGCCAGAATCATTCAGCCGCCCGAGGGCAGGTAAGTGGAATGAAGTTTCAAGACCTTTCCATCAAGCGGAAACTGATCTTAATGACGATGCTGACCAGCAGCATCGCGCTGTTGCTCTCCTCTGCCAGCTTTCTTATTTACGATCTCATTTCTTTTCGCAATCTATTGACTCATGACCTGACCACCCAGGCGCAGATCATCGGATACAACAGCGCGGCAGCGATGGCATTTAAGGATGAGCCCGCTGCTACTGCGACTTTGTCCGCCCTGACCGCCAAAGGCGATATCGTTTCGGCGGCCCTCTATAGCCCCAACGGTCAAATGTTTGCTCACTATTTTCGGGGCGGGAAAACCTTGCCTGATACTCTGCCGACTTGTTCGGCACAGAAACCCTACCGCTTCGAAGGGCAATACCTAGAGGTTTGCCACGATGTGGCGCTGAATGGAGATCGCGTCGGAACTCTGTTTTTGCAATCGGATATGCGTCAGTGGAGCATGCGGGCGCGGCGCTACGCAACCATCTGCTTAGTCTTTGCTTTGGTCTCTGTATTTTTTGCTTTCCTGGTTTCTTCAAAGCTGCAAAAAGTGATCTCTGGTCCAATCATGCACCTCGAGGACACCATGAAAATGGTTTCCGCCAATAAAAATTACGAGGTGCGTGCTGTCAAGTCTTACTCCGACGAGATTGGAAGCTTGATTGATGGTTTCAACGCAATGCTATCCGACATTCAGCAGCGTGATGGCGCACTGCGCGGGGCCAATGACGAGCTCCAGATGCGAACTCTCGAATTGGAAGAAGAGGTTTCTCAGCGTAAGCAGGCACAGGAAGAACTGCTGAATGCCAAGCATGTGGCTGAGGAGGCAAGCCGCGCCAAGAGCATATTCCTTGCGAACATGAGTCACGAACTGCGCACTCCGCTCAATGCGATCATTGGTTACAGCGAAATGCTGGAGGAAGAAGCGCGTGATTCCGAGGACGCTGACCATATTCGCGATCTTCAGAAAATCCAGTTTGCGGGTAAACATTTATTGTCGCTGATCAACGACGTGCTTGATCTATCCAAAATCGAAGCAGGGAAGATGCCTCTGCATCTGGAGACGTTTGACGTCAGGCTGATGACCGCTGAGATCATTACTACTCTACAGCCCGCGATCGAAAAGAATCAGAACAACCTGCGCGTGCGCATGGCTGACGAAGTCAGCAGCATGCGCGCCGACGTCACAAAGGTCCGCCAGATTCTTTTCAACCTGCTCAGCAATGCCTGCAAATTTACGGATCATGGCACCATAAGTCTGGATATCGAACGCAAACTGGAAAATGATCAGGACTGGATTCGCTTCCAGGTTTCAGATACCGGCATTGGTATAGCCCCGAAACAGAGAGACAATTTATTTAAAGAGTTCGCTCAGGCCGATACCTCAATTGCGCGTAAATATGGCGGCACCGGATTAGGACTAGCCATCAGTTACAAGTTCGTCCAACTGATGAAGGGACGAATTGGAGTTGAAAGCGAATTGGGTCGAGGGGCTACCTTCACCATCGAGCTGCCGGTTCAGGTCAGGACCGAAGCCGATCCTGTACGCCCGGAGGGGAGCACCAGTGATTCTCTCGCACCGACTTCCTCCCCAGCAAATACCGGTCAAGACACAATTTTAGTCATTGATGACGATGCTGCAGTTCGCGATCTTATGTCGCGATTCCTAAGCAAGTTGGATTTCAATGTAGTTGCTGCCCGTAGCGCTGAGGAAGGGCTCCGGCTGGCTAGCCAGTTGCGCCCACTAATCATCACGCTGGACGTGGTAATGCCCGGGCGTGATGGTTGGTGGGTCCTGAATCAACTTAAAGCGGACCCGGCACTCTCGCAAATACCCGTAGTTATGGTCACTATTGTCGATAACGAGGCAATGGGCATAAGCCTCGGTGCGGCAAATTATCTAATTAAACCGGTCCAGCGTGAGCGCCTTGCGGATCTAGTACAGAAATATCGAGTTATGCGATCCACAGAACCGAAGACGATCAAGATACCTGTATCAATATCACACAGCCGCAAAGGCCAGGAGCAGACTGAAGCTCACAACCCGCGGAGACGCTAATTATGGCAAGAATTCTATTGGTCGAAGATAACGAGATGAACCGCGACATGCTGTCCAGACGGCTTCAGCGCAAGGGATACACCGTCTTGATTGCTCATGATGGCGAACAGGGCCTTGCTAAAGCTTGTTCGGAAATCCCCGATTTGATTTTGATGGATATCAGTCTTCCTTTCATAGATGGCTATGAAGTTACACGCCGTCTAAAGGCAAACCCCAGAACACGCCATATTCCGGTGATTGCACTCACCGCTCACGCGTTGTTGACGGATCGCGATAAGGCCCTCAAGGCCGGCTGTAACGACTACGATACCAAGCCGGTTGATTTCGGCCGATTGACGGAGAAAATTGAAAATCTGTTAGTGAACGAAAAGACATTATGACGACCCGAACCAGCCGACTACTTATTGTTGATGATAACGAACTGAACCGAGACATGCTCGCGCGCCGTTTAGAGCGCAAGGGCTACGAAGTTGTTCTGGCAGCCGGCGCACATCAATTGATGGAGCGCATCAGCGAAGGCAATATAGATATAGTTCTTTTGGATATTGAAATGCCAGAAATTAGCGGCTTGGACGCGCTAAAGACCGTCCGAGAGACCTATTCCCAGGTAGAACTGCCCGTCATAATGGTTACCGCAAAGAATCAAAGCGAGGACATCGTCAGAGCGCTCGACTTGGGTGCCAATGACTATGTCACTAAACCGATTGACTTTGCAGTTACGCTGGCGCGCATTGGCACACAGCTGTCTCACAAGCGGGCTCAGGAGGCATTAAAGGAAAGTGAAGAACGCTACGCTCTTGCGGCGCGAGGCGCTAATGACGGCCTCTGGGATTGGAACCTACGGGAAAATACGGTTTATTTTTCTCCACGCTGGAAGGCCATGCTGGGCTTTCAGGAAAACGAGATCGGCGACAAACCCGAGGAATGGTTTGGGCGCATTCACGAAGCTGATCGCGAACGAGTCAAACAGGAAATCGCTGCAAACCAGGAAGGACGGACGCCGCAATTTGAAAGCGAGCACCGCGTCCTCCACAAAGACGGAAGCTTCCGGTGGATGCTCAGCCGCGGCCTTGCGGTCCACAACGCTTCCGCTCAGGCCATGCGCATGGCCGGGTGGCAGACAGACATCACGCAAGGAAAAGTATCAGACCCGTTGACCGGCTTGC
>QHZX01000269.1 GCA_003224835.1 Acidobacteriota bacterium
TTCTTGTTTCTCAAACAGAAAACTAATCGGATCTTTTGTCCCTATGGTCCCGTTGTTGGCGCTATTCCCGGAAAAGTTCCCAACAACTCCCCAACGCAATCGGTGCATTGTGCACCAGGTATGCGGGCATTTCATAGCTACCGAAGTCGCTTGTCGATATACCGTGAGGTTCTTAAATCGAGTCGGCGAATCCTTCTGTTTCTTAAAGAAGCATTGGCGGGCCCCACCTATTTTCGCTCCTAATCTGTGGATTGGATTGAAGAGCGAAGCGTCAGGGAACGGACTTGCGGAGCTTTTCGGAAAGTCGATAGTTGGAAGGCATGATTAGCCGGAAAGTTCGTTTTCAGCTGACTCCAAATCACAAGATAGCGCTCTCAGCTTAAAGGTTAAGAAGGTCAAGCCAACCCCTGCTGATTTTTCTTTCAAAGTTACTGGTAAAACCTATTGCAAATTTCGTTACTTGTGATAGAGTCGCGCTCAATTTTTAGCAAGTGCTGTTTGTTTTCTGTCTGAGCATCTCGACGAAGAAAGAAAGGGAGGAGCTTTGGATGTCCATCTACAAAATCCAAATCAAGCCAGGCAAGCCAGCTGTGTTTGATCCGAACCCGTTAAAGGTATGCGTGAACGACAGCGTCTTCTGGTTCAATGGCGATCCAAACAATGCTCATTGGCCCGCACCCAGCGCTGCAGATCCGACAGGGTTTATCGCATACCAAATTCCACCTAACACCCCGTCCGGTTCAGTTGGTTTCGGCTCGATTCAGACGATTCCCTACGTGTGCATCAATCACCCGGGCGAATCAGGAAAGATAATTGTTGAGTCGTGCAAGAAGAAAGGCGCCTTCGGTGGGAAAACAAAAAAAGGCGCGTTCGGCAGAACCACTAGGTAGTGAGACTTCGTAACTGAACCGGCGGACCGCGTCGTAGATCCGAAACAGGACCTGCTAAGGCGCTGGGCAACAAAACTACGTGAGGAGGCCACTATGTCAGAAAAGACGATCGTCACGGATCAAGCGAGCGAAGAAAATAGCAACGAATCAGCCAGGGTTGAGCAAGAGTCAGAGACAACCCGCCGGAGTTTCCTCCAACTAGCGATGGCGGCGGGGTCGGGGCTAGCGATTTGTTCGATGGTTCCGGCTCTTGCGCGGGAGTCGTGGCTCACACAAAGACCGAATTGTGATCCCGCTGCTGGGGGACAGCCGCTTCAATCAATAATGGAAATCAAGAGTTCCGGTGCCGGACCCACAAAGACGCTAAAGGCCGTAATAAAAGTTCTCGATGAAGAGAAGGTCTATTTGGGATCGCCTTTAACGGGACAATCGGCGCCCAGTTGTAACACCGGACGGATGCGCTATTTCTCTGGCTACGATGCGAGCGCCAGCTCATACCAGCGGAAGGTCTGGCCCGCAGTCCATGGCATTCCGGGTCCCGGACCGACATTACGGGCGAGTGTGGGAGACACAATTCAGATCACTCTCCTGAATCAAGTGAATGTCAAGAACTTCCCGAATACGCTGGACGTTGCGGAACATGGTCAGGCGTGCGATCAAAATACGACTTTCGGGACAGGCAACACTTATCCCGGCAATCCAATGTTCGAGAACCCGCCGAACTGTTTTCATGGGTCGAGTTCGGAGAACTTGCACTTTCACGGTACCCACACGAGTCCCAGCGGAATCTCGGACAACATCCTGCTAAATATTCGGCCCACTCCGCGCTTGCCCAATGGCCAGCCGGTGGTGAACGAGCAGAATGTAGGACCTATCTTTGAAAAGATATTTGCATACTGCATGCACGGTCACCAGCCGCTGCTCTGGACGCAATGGCCTCCTGAGTGGCAAGCGTGGCAAAAGAAGCTCCTCATCCAGTATGACAACACTACGCCGTGGCTGGGCCAGAGTCCGCCGCCGGGAGGAAATGGCCCATCCGTGCTGCCACAAGACGAACAGCTCTGGCACCAGAACCAGGAAGAAATGGCCGATCACCAGTTGCCCCAATATTATATCGGCGCTTACCCGACTTGCTTCACAATTCCGAAGTGGAATGGTCAATCAACCAGTATGGGTCAGTCGCCCGGGACGCACTGGTATCACGCCCACAAGCATGGATCTACGGCACTGAACCTGGCCAACGGCATGGCCGGTGCCCTCATCATCGAGGGCGATTACGATGCTACGCTGCACGCTTACTACTCAAGCAAGGGGCAGCCTCTTCAGGAACGAGTGTTAGTGCTGCAGCAGTATTCAGCAGTGCTCGGACTGCTGCGCGCGGAGGGAAAGGCCGACTTGGTTTCCGTGAATGGGAATTACCAGCCGGTTTTGGAGATGAAGCCAAATCAAACTCAAATGTGGCGCATCATCAATGCCTGTCACCAGGCGCCAGTACCGCTTAACACGAACCCGCCGAACGGCCTCAAGTGGGTGCAAACCGCGCAAGACGGAGTGCAACTCAATCCGCAGAACTACAATCCTGATCCGAATGCGGTGACCAACACATTTCCTGTTCCGGCGAAGACCTTTTTTATCGGTGGGAAATGGATTTCAACCGGCAGCCTCGCCCCAGGCAACCGCATTGATTTGCTGGTACGTGCTCCGAGCACAGCCGGCGATTATCCGGTGACCTTTGGGGGAAGCAAGACGATTCTGATGATCGTAAGGGTGACCGGGCAGGCAGTTAATTCCACGCCTTTCCCGACCCAAGCGCAATTCCCCACGATGCCGGGATTCCTTTCGGACATCGTTGTTCCAGTGGGCATGGTGAAACGTGAAATTCGTTTCAACACTACGCGGACACAGTTCGCCAGCCCAACGCCGACACCAATCCCACAAGGGACTCCCTTTGGTCGGAACCCGTCGAATGCGCCGCTGCCTTTCATACCCAACGCGCCGCCGATGCATACGATCAACGGCAAACAATTCAGCGGCGAAATCGATCAGTACATGAAGTTGGGGGCCACCGAAGAGTGGCAGCTCTTCAACGATACGCCTGCAGGTGGGCCGGCGCATCCTTTCCACATCCACATTAATCCGTTTCAGATCGTCGAGTGGTTTGATCCCACGCTTCCTATGCCGTCGTCGGGAGTGAAGATGGCGAAACCATGGGTGTGGTGGGATAACTTCGCCCTGCCTCCGGGCGGGTGGGTAAAGATGTTAACGCGGTTTGTAGATTACACGGGGACATACGTTTTCCATTGCCACATCGTAGGTCACGAAGACCGGGGCATGATGCAATTGGTCAATGTCAGTCCCAGCGGAACTTCGATGAGGCACAAGTAAGCCAGTTATCTGACTGGATGAAGTAAGCAACCGACTTGAACTAAGGAGAAAAACTATGACGAAGAACACAGTTTCGATTGAGTTGGATCGGGAATCACTTGCGCGCCTGTTGGGTAATCATCCCGTAGCGACCGGAGTGCATTGTGGTGATGACGACGGCGACGTAGACGGCTTTTGCGGCGCCATCGCATTGGGAGCCCACTGCGGAGACGACATCGACGGCTAACCCCGACGACTTCTTTTTCCAGAGACCAGTCGCCATTGGCACTATGCTAATGGCGACTGGATGAACATCATCACGCGGGACTGTCGAGCGACCTGCTCGAAATCGGCGCGCGCGTATTTGTTTCTTCGCAGTTCGCGTTAGCGCGTCCGTTGACGGTAGCCGGGGTGGAGGTCCCTCGCGAGAGGGAGTTGTGTTTTTGTTTCGCGAGGATTTAGACGCATGGGTTCAAGTCGAAGCATGCGCACTTTAGCGCCTGAGACGACGCTGTTGTATGCCAAGCGTTTGGCCGCAGCGGCGGGCATTAGCGACGTGAGCGATATCACCGATCTGGATGTGCTCGGTGTACCGGTTTGCGTCAGCGTGCGACCTCACGCCCGCGGCGAGTCCTTCACTTTTGGAAAAGGTCTGCACCCGGTTGAGGCCGAAGTTGGAGCGTATATGGAGGCGTTAGAATTTTTTTTCGCCGAACC
>QHZX01000270.1 GCA_003224835.1 Acidobacteriota bacterium
TGGCTGAATGCGCTCAATTCTCGGACGGTATTACCTGGGGTCCGGTGAAAAAAGCCGATGTGAAAATTGCCGGCGAAGAAGCCGCCGGCATACCGATCCAGGTAATTGGAGATTCGGCATTCTCGGCGGTTCCTGCGGGCTGCAGCAGCGCGGGCTCTCCGGAAGACTCACTGCAGAGCCTGGGAGCGAACGGCATCTTAGGGATTGGACCATTTGTGCAGGACTGCCCGGCTTGTGCACCAGGAACAACTAACAACCAAAATTTCTATTATGCGTGCGCCGGATCGTCATGCAGCGTGACCACAGTCGGCCTTCCTGATCAGGTGCAGAATCCCGTTGCTGCATTCAGCGTGGATAATAACGGAATTCTGGTCGAATTGCCTGCAGCTTCTTCCAGCGCAGTCAGCCTAAACGGATCATTAACCTTTGGAATCGGGACGCAAACCAATAATTCACTTCGGAACGCCCAGGTTTATACGATCAATCCCAACACTGGAAACATCAGTACGACTTTTAAAACGAAATCCTACCAGAGCTTTCTGGACACCGGTTCGAACGCATACTTCTTTCTCGACAGCGCGGCGACTGGCATGCCCACTTGTCCGAGTCCGGCGGATGGATTCTATTGCCCGGCTACGTTGACAAATCTTTCCGCCACGAACACGGGAAGTAACAATGCGAGCGGCAGCATTTCATTCAGTATCGATAACGCAAACACGTTGTTCTCCAATGCAACCGCTTCGGTTTTTCCCACCCTGGGCGGGCCTAACACCGGGACGTTCGACTGGGGCTTACCGTTCTTTTATGGACGAAGTGTCTTCGTGGCCATCGAGGGCGCGACGACTGCGGGCGGGCCCGGTCCTTACTGGGCGTACTAGCTGCCGTTCAAGTACCACTCCTGAGTGGTGGCCGTTCCCCGAAAATTGCAGTGCCGACGCGAACACAGTTCGCGCCCTCTTCGATTGCAATTTCGAAATCGTGGGACATGCCCATGGAAAGGACGTCCATTCGAACGGCTGGCAGTTTGCGAGCGGCAATATTCTCAAATAGCTCGCGTATGGTGCGGAAATACGGCCGCGATTTTTCGGGATCCTCATGGTATGGCGGCACGGTCATCAAGCCGCGGATTTCGAGCGACGAAAGTTCGGGCGCGGCTTTGAGTAACTCTTCGAGATCGGCGGAATCTGGCGCTAGGCCGCTCTTTGCTGCTTCACCGGCGATGTTGATTTCGATGGGAATGGGAAGTTTTTTGCCAGTCTCCATGGCTGCGGAATTCAATTTTTGCGCGAGACGAAGTGAGTCGACGGAGTCAACGGATGAGAAGAGTTCCGCGGCTTTTGCGGCTTTGTTGGATTGAAGGTGGCCGATCATGTGCCACTCGGCGTCTCGCAAATCGCGGAGGGCTTCCATCTTGCCGGCAAATTCTTGGACGCGATTTTCGCCGAAGACGCGAAGGCCGCCATTGTAAGCTTCGCGAATTTGCTGCGGGGCAACTGTCTTTGTGACCCCGATTAAAGTGATTTCGTCGCGTGTGCGGTTTGTGCGCCGAGCCGCGGAGTGGATGCGATCTTGAATCGAAGTGAGATTTTGCGGGATAGACATAAAGCAGTGGGTTGTGGTCAGTGTTTTGAAAAGCAGGTTCCTCGCCGCTGAAGCGGTTCGGAATGACAGTTTAAAGGATTGGTGCTGGTCTCGACTGACGACTGGCCAGTAGCTCCTGGCACTGAACAATAGCAACTAATAACTAGCCACTGACCACTAGCTCTGGCGAATGATCTGCTCACTGACCACTACCCACTCACCCACTACCCACTTACGACTCGACTACTCGCCACTGCCCACTAGCCACTGATCACTGATCACTGATCTACATCATTGCCACTGGCGGTGCGGGTTCACTCGGATCACCGGCGGCGGTGAGCGGGAGAGCGATCATCAACAGAGCGAGCAGAGCCATTACGACAAGTCCCATGGAGTAGCCGGGATGTTTAAAGACCGTGGCCGACGTCACGTGCGCGGCCCACAGCGCTGCTGAGTGCAGCCGGCCCTGTTGTGAGAACGACAACGCCACCAGGGCGGCCCACAGCAATCCAAAGATCGATTCACCTGCGATCAATCCCGACGCCGTGAGAACCCCGGCATTCTCAACCCGCGCTCGTTGGGCATCGTTTAGTCCGCGTCGCTTGGCTAGCCAGTCGCCGAACGAACGAAACACTCCGCCAATAAAAATTGCGAATGTCGTCTCGAATGGCAAGTACATTCCTACTGCCACCAGCATCGGACTGCGGACTTGCATCATGATCATCGCAATGCCGAAGAGCACGCCAACCCCGACCAAAGGCCATGGCATGTTTCCACCGACGATTCCCTGGGCAAGCGCGGCCATCAGGCCAGCTTGAGGCGCAGCCAACTGCCGGCTGCCAAATCCAAATGCAGTATTGAGCAGCGCGAGTGGAAAGTACATCACCAGACTGGCGACGACTACCGCGATCAATTCCGCTGTCTGAATTTTCGCTGGCGTACCGCCGAGGATGTAACCGACCTTGAAATCCTGCAACAATTCGCCTGCTACAGATGATGAAACGCAAACCACGGCGGCCACTCCCAAGACAGTCGCAACACCGGACGGTCCGGAAACTCCGAGGAAGACCATCAACAGGGCCGCAATGAGCAGGGTAGAGAGAGTGAGGCCCGAAACCGGATTATTCGACGAACCGATGAAACCGCACAAGCTTCCAGAGATGGTCGCGAAAAAGAAGCCGACGACCAGCATCACGACCGCGGCCAGAATTGCAGGAAGCTTCAGTCCGGAAATATGAATATATAGAAAAGTCATGAGCACGAACATCAGCGATATCAAAGCGAATACGATCTTTGAACTCATGTAGCGCTCAGTTCGCGCAAGCTTGGCCTGATCGGAAGCCGTCTGGCGCAAGTCGGCGAAGGCCCGGCCGAGCCCAACTTTCAGACTTTTGTACATTCGAATCAACGTGTAAGCGGCGCCGACCAGCATGCCTCCAACTGCGATTGGGCGCACGATGAACCGCCAGATGGCGACGGCCATTGGAACGATCAGGCCCCAGGCGAGCACTCCGCCAGCGAACTGAAGGGATGCAAGCTTGATGCCAATGATGTAGCCGACGCCGAGGTAAGCGGGGCTGACGCTGGGGGCGGCAAAGGTGCTTGCGCCACCCGCGGCAAGAACATTCGAGTCGGCGGCTGTTCCCAGCCGGATCTGACTCCGACCCAGATGTCCGACCGCAAAATGGATGTCCTTGTCCGCGGCGAAGAGTCCGAAACGGCCCAGAATGTAAACGATTCCACCGACGCCGATGTTCCAGAACAGGTATTTTGCCGCTTGGGCTCCGCGCCTTCCAGCCTTGTGAATTTCCGCGGCAGCTACCGACTCGGGGAAAGGCAACTCGGGATCCTCGACCATTCCGCGGCGTACAAGCGAAATGAAAAGCACTCCGAGGACGCTGCCAACCATGATGAGAGCTGTTGCTTTCCAGTAAGTGTTCCAGTCGGTCACGCCGAACGATGGCCATGCACCGGCGAAGACGAAAGCGGGAAGGGTGAATATCGCGCCAGCGGCAATACCCTCGCCAATCGTTCCCGAAGTACGCGCGATGTTTTCTTCGAGGATGCTACCCTTCCACGCGCGGATAACGGCCATGCCAATCACGGCGGCAGGATAAGTAGCGGCAATAGTTATGCCGGCGCGCAATCCCAGGTAAGCATTGGCGGCCCCCAGGACTACGGTCATCAACAGGCCCAGGAGGACGGCGCGAAGGGTAAACTCCTTCATCTCCATGTGCTCGGGAACGAAAGGTTGGTGCTTCTTGCCGCTGGGTGTAACTGCCGGGTTGCTCATTCCGATTCCTTATGTAGTTAGGTAGGCGCAGCCCCACGTTGGAGAACCGGGGCAGAGGCAAACCGAGATTTCACTTCTATTTACCAAGGATTAATCGAAAACAAACCGCGCCGCACCTTAGCATGGCGACAGGCCGGTTTACAAGCAGGCCCTGACTATTCAACCGATCCGGCAACAAGCGGTATAATGTAAGTAGCACCCTACGCTCATTCGCCTCTGTAGACTTTGGGAGGTCCCCGATGTTGTCAAAGCAGTATGAATGTCCTGACTGTGGCGGTTCCGAGGGTTATCGTTCGCGACGCCGCAATCTGCTCGAAAAGTACATTCTTCCGTTGATGATGCTGCAGCCGGTCCGCTGCACGAGTTGCTACCGCAGGACCCACGTGTCGATGTTTGTCCATGTGCCTCCGCGGATGCCTAAATTATCGGCAAAAGGACATGCCGCAGCCTGAAAGTAGCGGAACTCTGGTGTTTTAAAGGGTTCGGTCGCAATTGCGTGTGTCTGGCGTCCCCGCTATACTGAGTTCAATTCGTCCGGCTGGAGCCTGACCAGGCGCCGAACGAGGGAGGCTCGGTCTTCAGCAGTAGCGGAGACATAATTCGCAAAGCCGCTTTCCCACCCGAACAGGCGAAATTCGGGCGTTTCACTGGTCATGGCGCAAGAATCCTCTTGCGCTCGGCGGCTTCCGGGGCGTCGCTAGTCGCTCAGGGCCTGTTCACTGCGCTATTTCCTTGTGATTGCCGTCTTTGTGGTACCCCGCTCACTAACATTTCACGGTTGCCGGTTTGCCAGAGTTGCTTGCTGGCTATGGAGCCGCTTGCAGGAGCGACTTGCGAAATTTGCGGGGAGCGCGTGGTCCCAGGTCTGGCCTCCCAAAATCAGATTTGCCCGGCATGCCAGGAATCGCGACCTCTGTTTGTGAAAGCTGCCGCTTACGGAGCCTACGACGGCGGGATACGCGAGCTCATTCACCTGCTGAAGTACGAGCAAGTTGCGCCGGCTGCCGGCGTTTTGGGACGCATGCTGGCGGAAGCCATTCAGAAGCTGAAGCCGATTGCCGATTCTATTCTTGTAGTTCCGGTGCCACTGCATTCCTCAAAACGGCGCGAGCGCGGATTTAATCAGGCAGAGTTGATTGCGCGGGCAGCGCTGAAAAGCCATGATTTCGGGTCCGAGCTGGGCGCGGATGTACTTGAGCGTACTCGGCCAACCGTGTCACAGATCGGGCTCACCCGGCCGCAGCGGATTGAGAATATCCGAGGGGCGTTTCGAGTTACGCATCTAACCAAAGTAGCGGGACGAACCGTACTTTTAGTCGACGACGTTCTAACCACCGGGACTACCGCTTCGGAGTGCTCGCGAATTTTGCGGAAAGCCGGAGCAAAAGAGGTTTGGGTGGCGACCGTGGCGCGGACGTTAAAAGAGACGTCGCATAGGCACAATTCGGCGGACAACACTCGGCACACTCTCACCGCAGCCGTGTTTGGCGTAGGTGTCGGCATTCACCAGGAGAGCGATGTGCATGCGCTGCACGCGCCGGTGCTGGTGCTGAACGCGTCCTATGAACCCATCAATGTTTGCGCGGCCCGCCGGGCAATCGTGCTGGTGTTGAAGGGCGTGGCCATGACCGAAGAGGAAAATGGTCATTTCCTCCATGCGGCGCGGCTGGCTTTGCGGGTGCCGTCGGTAATTCGGCTGTTGGAATATCGCCGGATTCCGCACCAGACAAGGGCGCTGTCGAGAAAGAATATTTTGTTGCGCGACCGCAATACCTGCCAATATTGCGGCGAACTTCTGCCTTCAGGCGAGCTTACGCTGGACCACGTGGTCCCGCGTTCGCGCGGCGGTGCGTCCAGCTGGGAGAACCTGGTTGCGTGCTGCCATGCTTGCAACCGAAGCAAGGGAAACCAAATGCCCGCAGAGGCTGGAATGAAGCTGATGCGCGAGCCACACGCCTTCAACCTGCACACCAGCCGGCACATCATGCGCTTGATGGGGCGGTCGGATGACCGGTGGCGGAAGTATTTGTTCTACTAAGAAACTGGCGTCGAACTGCGAAATTCAAGAGCGACGCCGAAATCTATTTCAGCAAGGATCGGATATCACTTTCCCAAGCATCCTTGTCGACCATACCGCTGTGTGAAACAGCAATCCGCCCTTCTCGATCAATTAACAACGTCATCGGCATGCTCGTAAGGTGATACTGCTTTCCCAAACTTTCACTTCCAATTACAACCGGATATTGCATCGCGGTGTTTCCGCCAGTTTCCGGGTCCTTCTTCAGGGCCAGGAATGGTCTGACAGATTTCCATCCATCTTCATCCATCGACACGCCTATCACCGCAAGGCCTTGATCCTTGTACTTCGTATCAAACTCCATGTACCAAGGGATTTCAGTCTTACATCCTCCGCACCAGGTGGCCCAGAAATCGAGAAGAACGACCTTGCCCTTGTAGGTCGACAAATTGACGGTTGCTCCCTTCGCGTCGGTAAGAATGAAATTGGGAGCGCGTTTTCTTAGGGCCGAGGGTGTGAGTGGGTGCGGATTGTTTTGATTCGCTGAGTTGCCCTTTACAGCCTGAGCGGACGCCTGCTCCAACGGAGCTGGCCCGGATAGAAGGAATGCGAGCAGTAGAGCGGGCCCTGCAAACAGTCGATACAGCGTCATATTGCCTCCGTGCGCAACATTGTATTCTGAGCTGGAGTTCACTGCTGCTGAATAATGGCAGCCGCACCGATTCCTTCTGACCAGGTTCAAAGCTGACTACTTGGGCTGCGGCTTATCTTCGTCTTCCGTAGGATTTTTGCTCTCTCCCTGGAACGTCACCTTCGACTTGCTGCCGAATCGCTTGTAGTCGGTGTACTTGATGATGTCGCGAATGTGGACATCCTGGTAGCCGCCTTTGCGGAAGTGCAAGGTGTCGTCAGCCAGAGTGTAGGCCGGGAACCAATACTGCCCATCGACCTGCTCGCGCCAGGTAGTGAATTTGGGGAAAAGGTTTTCGTTGTTCTTCTTGTGGGTTTCGGGTACGGCCTTGCCAAAGGTTTTGACGATCTGCAGGTCCAGATCGTCCACCCAAATGCGTCCCTGAAAATAGCGCCTTTTGGGATCAATCTTTTTCGGCGCTATATCGAAGACGTAACAGTGCAGCTCATCTTCCTGCTGCTGCCCGACGTAAAGAATGTCGTAGTCGCCAATTTCGTCCGAGGTCAGAACAAATGGCATAGTGTGACGAATGTCTTGTAGGTCCTCAGGCGTCATCAGGATATCTTGCAATGTGTTTTGCGGCGCGAAGACCACGTTCTCCAGATGCCGTCCCTGATTGTCATAGGTGACATCGAAAACTTCACGGTACTCGCCGGTGACGGTATCGCCGTCAAGGGTCTGGACCTTCACGTCCTGCCGGAATGTGTAGCTATCGCGTGCTTCCTTGAATACTTTTTCTTTTGCGGCGAATTTCTGGATGATCTGCTCCGAAGTGATTCCCTTGGGAGGATCGTTGCTCAGAGGGCCTTCTTGCGAAAACGCGGGCAGCACGAGACCAAAAATAATGGCAGCTAACGGGAATGAGAGACGAAGTGATTTCATAATTGGCAGGAAAAGGCGTAATTCAAGCCTACTCTAAAGTTAGATGCGATGAAACCAACGAAGTTGCCGAATCTGTCCAGAGTCAATTCCCCGAAGGAAGCGAGAAGGATGGCGCCGGGGGCAGGGAACTGAAAGATATGGAATTGGTTGTAATATGAACCTTTCCATGAGCCAGGTAGCGCGCCCTTTGACTGCCGATCAATCAGTCGTGATCCCACAGGAAATCTCCCGGTTGGCTGCGCTGCCTGAGGTGCAATCAGCACTGCAATGGTTTCGTGACCAGGAAGCTGAATTTGCGCGCTGGCAGATGGATCTGGCGCGAATTCCCGCCCCGCCTTTTGGTGAAAAGGCACGCGCCGAATGGGTGGGTGAGCAATTTCGCGCTCTGGGAATCAAGCGCCTAGGCAGGGACAAGATTGGAAACGCCTTCGGGTTCCGCATAGGTAAGCAGGATGCGGTCGTCTCTATTAGCGCGCATCTGGACACCGTGTTCCCCGCCAACACTCCGCTTAATGTGCGCCAGCAAGGGGCGAAGCTTTATGGCCCCGGAATTTCAGATAATGCGGCTGGGGTCACCGCTCTGCTGGCCATTGCGGCGGCGTTTGAAAACTTTAACCTTCCTCATGAAGCTTCGCTGCTGTTTCTCGGGAATGTAGGAGAAGAAGGCGAAGGCGACCTGCGCGGCATGCGCTACATTTTCTCGGACTCTGAATGGAAGGACTCGATCCAGACCAGTCTGGTGCTGGATGGGGCCGGCACCGACACGATTGTGGCGGAAGCGCTCGGCAGCCGCCGCTTTGAGGTGACCGTGCGCGGGCCGGGAGGACACTCCTGGAGCGATTTCGGAGTGCCGAATCCGATTGTGGCGCTCGGCCGCGCCATTCATCTGTTTTCGCAGACGCGCGTGCCCTCATCGCCCAAAACGACTTTTAACATTGGGGTGATTCGCGGCGGGACCTCGGTCAATTCGATTCCAGAGTCGGCCAGCATGCGGGTGGACATCCGATCAAGTTCGGCGTCGGAAATAGACCGCTTGGACCTCGAGCTTCGCCGCGCGATCGACCAATCAATTCAGGAAGAAGAGACGCGCAGTTCGCAGCTTCGCGAAACGTCGCATTATCGTTCCGGATTGACAGCGGAGATGGCGCCGATCGGGAACCGGCCCGGCGGTGAACTGGACCCGAATGCGCGCGCGCTGCAGATCGCCCGTGCTGTGGACGCGCACTTGGGCAACAATGCGCAGGTGCAGCGGGCTTCGACTGATGCCAACATCCCAATATCCATGGGGCGAGAAGCGATTGCCATAGGCGCCGGCGGCAATGGTGGTGGCGCACATACGCTGCAAGAGTGGTTCGATCCTACGGATCGAGCGCTCGGGCTGACGCGCATTCTGCTCATTAGCCTGGCATTGGCCGGGGCGCGAAGATGAACCTGCGTCGCTTCGTACTCTCGCTCCTTACGCCAATCACTCTTGCAACCAATTTAATGGCGCAAACCGTTGCAGCGGATTCCATTTACGTTCATGGCAACATCTATACCGGCGTGGTTGGGGACTCCTCCAATGCGGTGAAGCGGGCGGACGCGATGGCGGTGAGTAAAGACAAGATCGTCGCGGTTGGGACTCAGTCAGAGGTAACGAAATTCAAAGGGCCACGGACGACGGTGGTCGATCTGCATGGTCAATTTGTGATGCCGGGCTTCAACGACGCGCATATGCATTTGACCGAAGCCGGTTTCAAGAAACTTACGGTCGATCTCACCGGAACGCGTTCAATCCAGGAATTCAAAGATCGTATTCGCAAACGGCTGCGTACCACGGAGCCGCGGGAGTGGATCACGGGATCAGGATGGGACGAAACACTGTGGCCGGGAAGCCAGCTCCCCACACGTCAGGACATCGACGAAGTTACCAAGGACCACCCGGTTTTTTTGGTGCGCATTGATGGCCACGCTGCTGTGGCCAACACGCTGGCGCTCAAGATGGCGCATGTAACCTCTTCCAGTAAAGATCCCGAAGGCGGGGCGATCGTACGCGACCAGAGCGGCGCACCTAACGGGGTCTTGCGGGAGACTGCGCAGACGCTGGTTTCCTCATTAATCCCGCGGGCAACTCCAGAAAAGTATCGCCAGGCAATCGAGGCGGCATTGCAGGACATTGCGCGCTCTGGAGTCACTTCGGCTCAGGACTTTTCCGGCGACACGGAAGAAGACAGTCTTGCCAATTTCAAAGTACTCGAACAACTCGAGAGTGAAGGAAAGTTGACTGTCCGCGTCTCCGAATGGCTGCCGTTCAATGAACCGGTGGAGAGTCTAAAACGGCAGCGGGATTCACATCCGCAATCTGACCCGATGCTGCAGATGATCCGAAAAATTCAGGGCTGCCGCAATATGATCAATCAAAGCTGAATGAAATGGCGAGAGAACGAGTTGCGGCCGGTTTCCAACTGGGATTTCATGCAATCGGAGATAAAGCAGTAGAGATGGCGCTGGATGCATTTGCCGAGGCCGAAAAGGCGGCGCACGCCAGTGGAGCTAAAGCGCCAGATGGGACGGAGAACTTCCGCCTGCGTGTCGAGCACGCGCAAGTGACAAATCCCGGACAGGTCGAACGATTTCGCGAACTCAACGTGATTGCATCCATGCAGCCCAGCCATTTGCTGACCGACATGCGCTGGGCCGAGACACGCCTGGGCCCGCAGCGCGCGGCGCATTCGTACGCCTGGGCGGAATTTGCCAGCCACGGAGTGAAGTTAGCGTTCGGCACCGATTATCCAGTCGAGCCGGTGACACCGTTCAGGGGACTGTACGCCGCGGTCACTCGCAAAAGCGAAGACGGAAAGCAGGAATATTATGCGGCGCAGAAGCTGACGATTGAGCAGGCAATAGCCGCCTATACCACGGGGTCAGCATATGCGGAGTTCGCGGAGACGCAAAAAGGAACGCTGGCGCCTGGGATGCTGGCCGATTTTGTGGTGCTAGACCGGGACCTAACAGCAATTCCTCCGGGGCAGATTCTGGGAACGCGGGTCTTGCGGACGGTGGTCGGAGGCAAAACGGCGTATGAATCGAACTGACCGGACGCTTTTAGCGCCCTCACTGGACTGCCCTGGCGTATTCGCGCTATCTTTTTGTGCTGCCGACCGTCTGTAACTCTTCGGACATTTTCGAATAGAGGATTTACTATGCGACGTCTTACGCTTGCCGCCCTCAGCTTGGCCCTATTTCTGTCCACACTTGCTTCTGGCCAAGTGAAGCTCCCAAAAACACCGGTCCGCGAGGTCACCGAGGACTACTTCGGAACAAAAGTTACAGATCCCTACCGCTGGCTGGAAAATACTTCGGACGCCGAAGTCGTTTCATGGATGAAGTCACAGAACGACTACACGCGGGAGCAGTTAGTAAAGATTCCCGGGCGAGACAAATTGCTGGAGCGCATCAAGTCGTTGGACAATGCCGGCGCGGTTGTTGCCAGCTTGCAAGTCTGGGGCGGACATTACTTTTATCTGAAAACCGAACCGGGTTCGGACAATCGCAAGCTCTACGTTCGCGACACGGTGAGCGCGCCCGAGCGCCTGCTTGTAGATCCGGAAAAGCTTACCAGCGCCGATGGCAAACACTTTTCCATCGACTACTTCCAACCTTCTCTTGACGGCAAGTACGTTGCGTATGGAATTTCGCCGGGAGGTTCCGAAGATAGTGTCCTTCACATTCTCGAGACGGCCAACGGCAAAGCTCTTCCTGATGTAATTGATCGGGCGCAATTCGGATCGCCGGCGTGGTTGCCAGGTAACAAGTCGTTTTTCTTTACCCGCACGCAAAAATTGAGTCCGAGTGATCCTCCAACCGCGAAATATCAGAAGCTGCGAGTTTACGTGCATTCGTTGGGTGATGATCCGGAAAAAGACGCGCAGGTTTTTGGATATGAGTTCAGCCCGAATGTGAAAGTGACGGAAGATGATTTTCCAGTACTCATCTATTCGCCTGCGGCCCCGAAGTCGATGGTGGGCCTGGTAATCCACGGCGTGAAGAACGAAAAAGATGTTTATGTCGCGCCATTCTCTGCCAGTCCAACTGCGAATACGGTGTGGACGAAGGTGGCGGACGATTCCGAAGAGATTACAAATCTCGACGTACATGGCGACGATCTCTTTCTGCTTTCGCACAAAGATGCATCCCGCTTCAAAGTGCTGCGCACAAGTCTCTCGAAACCGGAGCTGGCAAAGGCAACTCTCGTGGTTCCTCCGGGAGAGCCAGTCATCATCAACATCGCAGCGGCTGCGGATGGGCTATACATCCAGGACCTTGACGGAGGCATAGGGAAGCTGCGCCGGTTGTCCTACGGCTCCGGAAAAGTCGAGTCGATGAAGTTGCCATTTGACGGAGCTATACAAGGTCTCGTGGCTAATCCCACGGACGCGGGTGCCTGGTTAAATTTGGTCGGATGGACAAAGCCGCCGCTGTGGTATGTGTTGAATGCGAAATCGGGCAAGGTTCAGGACACGCATATTGTTCCTCCTTCGCCAGTAGATTTTTCGGAGATCGTCTCCGAGGAGGTGAAAGCCAAGAGCGCGGATGGAACCATGGTGCCGCTTTCAATCGTGCACCGGCGTGACATGAAGATGGATGGATCGAGTCCCGCCTGGCTGGAAGGTTATGGCGCATATGGCATAACGTACGATCCCTCATTTCGCCCGACGTGGTTGGCCTTCCTGGAACGCGGAGGCCTTTTTGCAGTAGCGCATGTGCGCGGAGGCGGGGAATACGGAGAAGATTGGCACAACGCCGGGCGCAAACTGACCAAGCAGCACACCATTGATGATTTCATTGCCTGCGCCCAGTACCTCATCGACAACAAATACACTTCAACCGCCAAATTGGGCGGAGAGGGCACAAGCGCGGGTGGCGTCACTATCGGCGGAGCGGTTACACAACGGCCTGATCTGTTTGCGGCGGCATTGATTCGTGTCGGGGATTCGGATTCACTGCGCTCGGAGTTGATGGCGAGTGGGCCGGCAAACATTCCTGAATTCGGGACCGTGAAGGAGGCGGATGGCTTCAAAGGCCTTTATGCGATGGATGCATATCAGCACGTTAAAGCAGACACGGCGTATCCGGCGGTGTTGCTGACCACGGGAGTCAACGATCCGCGAGTGGCGCCCTGGCAGGCCGCGAAAATGACGGCGCGGCTGCAGGCCTCAACCAATAGCAGCAAGCCGGTGCTGCTACGCGTGGATTACGACGCTGGGCACGGACTGGGATCGACGAAATCACAGCGTGACGTGGAACTTGCGGATGAGGTCTCTTTCTTGTTCTGGCAATTTGGAGTCCCAGAGTTTCAGCCGAAACAGTGATTGCTTTGCGTAATAGGACGACGAGCTGAAGGTCGCTTCGCGACCTCGGCTTGCGGGGAAGCGGTCATAAATCGCCGATCTTTTAAGGTGTTTTAAGCGAAGCACTGAGCGTGGCTCCCGATGCTAAACTAGCGGGCGTGTCGGCGCCGTCTCCCGAGATCGGCAGAAAATCTGGAATCGCGCGCTTTGGCGTGTTTGAGGCCGACCTAGACGCGCGTGAGCTTCGCAAACAAGGCCGCCGAATTCGGCTGCAGGACCAGCCTTTCGCGGTGCTTGCAATTCTGCTTGAGCGCTGCGGAAGGGTTATTTCAAGAGAAGAACTCCGGGAAAAATTGTGGCCGGCAAATACATTTGTCGACTTCGATCACAGCCTGAACACGGCCGTCAACAAGATCCGTGAAACGCTGGGTGATTCGGCGAGCAGTCCTCGATTCGTCGAAACGATTGCCCGTCGCGGATACCGGTTCGTCGGCGACATTCAATGGCAAACGCCTTCCGCCGCAAACACGCCAAGCCGAAATCCTGTCACGGGCGAAGAGCTTCCAAAAACAAATCGCGGGCTCACACGTTCGCTGTTCGCGCTAATCCAGATCATGTACCTGGTTTTTTATATCGAAGCCTTGTTTCACTGGCGCGGTGTGGACCAGGTTTCGTGGGCTGACGCCGGCTCACCTTTAATTCTGATTCTCGTGCTGGTCACGGCCGGCGTGGGGATTCCGGTGCGATTTTATCTGCTATCGTCAGTGGGTTTTGATCACGCGTTGCTAGGCCAGAAGTTCCGCAGGATTTTCATTCCTCTGCTACTGTTGGACGAGCTCTGGGCGGTCACGCCATTCCTGATCTTCGATCGAATCGGCTTTGGTCCGGCTTTTGCGGCAACGGCAGCGCTGCTCTATGTTCCATTTGCAGAACGCACGCTGGTGCGAATGGCTTATCCGCAAGAGGCGTGAAGCCGGCGAACTCATCCCAAAGCTCACAGACATCAACACAGGGAAACATCGTCACATCTCATGACGGCGCCGGTTTCATCAACATCTCGTTAAATTAGCGGTAGTGAGATTAGGCCCGGTGAACTCTGTGGGAAGTGGCGGAAACGGATCAGAGGCCGTGATTCCCCCATAGGCGGCACGATCAAGCGCGACATCTCCGGAGCCAAAGACGTAATGCAGTCCGGCTACTTGGCCATTTTTTAGTATGGAAAATACTATTGAAACTTCGCCCTTCTTGTACTCGGCAGATTCAGGAGTCAGCCGATACCAATTCCTCTTCACTTCGCGCAAGATGATCGCCATGTAAGGGCCAAAGTCTACGCCCATCGTATCGCTAAGGATCTCTGGGCCCATGCGTTCCGTTCTCTGGCGCTGGCCTAGCCCGAGATCGCCGTTGTCTCCAGGGAATCGACCGCGTGTTGCAGCGGCAGCGTTCGCGGCCTGCTCAATTGCCCGGCTCGCCGACATAGAACCGGTGTTGAAAACCGCCTTCGGATTAAGCGGTGGAGTTTGCAGTTTCGCTACCTGGTTCGCTGGCGGCTCCGGCTGTTGTTGTTGAGCCGGTTGCTGCGGAGGCGGCGCACTTTGTGCCATAGGCTGTGGCTGTTGTTGCTGGACCGGAGGCGCGGGGCGACCAGCTCGAGCCGTATCAAGGATTTTCTTCAGCTGCTGGCGATCGAGTTGCGGTTGCCGGGTCGAGGCAATCCGGTTCTTATCTGAAATCTTGTCGGTGTCCGGACGCTTTACCTTTAATTTATCGGGCGCGGCGTCCACGAATGTCAGGTGACGGTCATTGTTAACCGGCTTCACAACCATTACCGAGCGTTTGAACCAGTACTTGGCAAAATCCGGGGGATGAAGAATGAACAGTAAGAGCACGGCGTGCACGAACAGCGACATCCAGAATGCTTCGCGTTTTCGCGAACGCGAGAGATCGTCCTGCGCCTGTATCAACAGGGTGGGGAAATCGTGCATCTCCCGATACGCCGATTCCCAATGGTCCGCACTATAAAGTTCTAGTTGAGCGGGATCAGGCCTGGATGATTCGGCCGGCGGCTCTTGCAACGACGGAATTTGGATCAAAGGCATTGACTAAATTATCTGATGCGTCGCTGGTGCGGGTTGGGTCTATTTTCTCATCTTTCAGGCTGTTTGTTGAAGTTCTGACCGTACAAGTACTTACGGCTGAGGCACCTTCTAAGGTTAGTCGTCATCGGGAGTGAAAGCTGTCAAAAAGTGTAAAGTCGCGTGACGCAAGTTTTATCCCGCCAGGTTCAGGCGGCCGTGATGGGATTCAATCTGTTCAAGGACCTCGAGAGCAACCGCGAGCGCGCGGCGGCCGTCTTCGAGCGGCACGACAGGCTTTTGGCGGGTGCGGACTGAGTGCAAGAATGCGCGAATTTCTGCGTGCAGCGGCTCTTCCGGAATGATTTCGGGCTTGGAAATTTTAATCTCTGGGTTCGCGGAAGGAACACCTTCGTCGCTGCCGACGGTGAAAACCAGCACGTCCTGGCGGCCATAATCAATGGAAATGTATTGTCGGGGTTGAAAAAAACGCAGCTTGCGGACGCGCTCAGTCGAGACGCGGCTGGCGGTGAAATTGGCGATGCAGCCGGATTCGAATTCAATGCGGGCATTTGCGATGTCTACTTTGGTAGATAAGATGGGCAGACCCGCGGCGCGAATCTCGCGAATGGGCGAATTCACAAATGACAGCACGGCATCGAGATCATGGATCATCAGGTCGAGAACCACGTCGATATCAAGCGACCGTGGTGTGAAGACGCTGAGCCTGTGGATTTCAAAAAACATTGGTCGTGTGACCAGCGGGATGGTCGCGCGCACCGCAGGATTGAAGCGTTCAAGGTGACCGACTTGGGCAATCCGTCCGGTTTTCTTGACGCTGGCGATCAATTCATCGGCTTCGGCGAGAGATGACGCCAGAGGCTTTTCAACCAGGACGTCGATGCCGGCCTGCATGAGCTGGCGCGCGGCGGATAGATGACGAATTGTAGGAACGGCGACGGAGGCAGCTTGGACGTCAATATTCGTGCTGACTAACTGCTCGATCGAGCCGAATGCGCGGCAACTAAACTCTTTTGCAACCGCGTCCGCGCGCGCGGGATTTTCGTCGACTACGCCGACAAGTTCAACCGCATTGAGTTCGCGGGCAAGCTGGTGATAGACGCGGGCATGATTGCGTCCAAATGCGCCTACGCCGATGACAGCAACGCGAATGGGACTTGAGTTGGGCAGCAGGAGCTCCGGGGAAATCGATTTTAGGTTTCAGATTGAAGATCAAAAAAGACCCGATTTTAGATTGAAGATTGCAGATTGCAGATTTTAGATTCAACAAACACAAATCCACATTTGCAGGCAGTTGAAATCTGCAATCTAAAATCTTAAACCGGAAATCCCTTTGTATTCTGAGCTCTTCATCCTGCATTGCTCATTGCTTGATCTTCTTCAGCAACGCGATCTGGCCACCGTGATATGCGGCATGTTGAACCGCGCCCGTCAGCATAAAATTTAGATCGTAATCCTTGCCAGGGACGGGTTCGTACAACTGTGCTTCGTTCATCGACGAAACCCGCTGGACCAGATCCGCGTGAGTCGTTCGCAATTTTTGTAAAGCTTCGCGCCAGGCCGCGTCGGTAGCAACGCTGACCTGCGGAAAGTTTTCTTCGTCGGACGGCATTAGGGCCTGGCCTTTCATTCTATGGGCAATTACGCGCTCCCACGTGGTAAGGTGCAGGACCAATTCC
>QHZX01000271.1 GCA_003224835.1 Acidobacteriota bacterium
AACCCAAGCTCCGAGCCCAGAGCCGATGGTTTGGCTCGACTCGAATGAAAATCCAGCCGGCCCTCCGGCGTCTGCGATCAAGGCAATCATTGACGGCGTCTCAGCTACGGCCCGCTATCACTTCGATGAATTTGAGGGCTTCAGCCAGGCCATAGCTAAAAGCGAGAATGTGAAACCGGAGCAGGTCTTGTTCGGCGTCGGCTCAACTGAAGTAATTGATGCTGCTATTTGTGCTTTCACGTCAGCCTCAGCTCCGCTGATCACCGCTGCGCCGTCGTATGACATCGTTATCGAGCTGGCTCGAAGTCTTCGACGCAAGGTGGTGCAGACGCCATTGACTGCTGCCTGGGCGTATGACGTTCGCCAACTGGCTGCACAGGCCGCAAACGCCGGCGGTGGCCTGATCTATTTATGCAATCCAAACAATCCAACTTCTTCGCTTACTCCCACCAAGGATATTGACTGGCTGGTTGCGAACCTGCCGCCTCACACCATCCTGCTGGTGGACGAGGCCTACATTCACTTTGCCGACCCGACTCAGGCCGAAAGCGCAATCAAACACGTGCGGGACGGCAAGGACGTGATCGTCACCCGCACATTTTCAAAGATCTATGGGATGGCAGGCGCTCGGGCCGGATTCGGATGCGCCCGGCCAGAGCTCATTCAGGCGATGAACCCTTTTGCGACACGCTGGTGCCGGAGAGAAGGGCCAACGTCTCGCGCATACGAGGCGAGCTGTGCGACTGGCTACGGCAAAAGAAAATTAACTACATTGAGCCACAGGCGAATTTCGTCATGATCGACATTGGCCGCGATGTGAGCACGTTTGGTCGCGAGATGCGGGCAAAAGGTGTAGCTGTAGGCCGACCCTTTCCGCCCCTGAATCACATGTTGCGCGTGACCATCGGAACAGACGCGGAGATGAAGAAGTTCAGTGACGCGTTTTCCGCGACGATGGCAGTCGCGTGATTACTCGGGGCGTCGTGACCTCTCTCGTATCAGCGGGCGCCTTTAGCCGTGCCTAAAGCCTGGTACCCCAAAAGAGATTCCTACTAGACGTGGAAAGGACTGTTAGCATATGCTAAAGCATATGCCGAAGAAGGGGCCGAGCTCCGAACGTCTTGTGCGGGTCTTCCGGAATGGGCGCAACCAAGCCGTGCGCATCCCTCGGGAATTTGAGCTTCCGGTCGAAGAGGCCATTATGCGCAAAGAAGGTCAGCGCCTGATCATTGAACCCGCGCCGGCAAAATCGCTGCGTGCCGTCCTGGCTGGCCTTAAGCCGCTGCGGGAAAATTTCCCTCGTATTCCCGATTCACCCGCCGATCCGGTAGATCTCTGATGCGCTACCTTCTGGATACGAATATAGTTTCTGACCTCGTTCGCAACCCGCACGGCAAAGTAGCAGACATCATCTTCAAAGTTGGCGAAAGCAAGGTCTGCACAAGCATCATTGTTGCCGCGGAATTACGCTATGGCGCCGAAAAGAAGCAATCTCCGCGATTGGCGGCCCAGCTTGAAGCCGTGCTGGGCGCGCTTGAGATTCTGCGGCTCGAGAAACCAGCCGACGTTTCGTACGGCTCCATTCGTGCGCAACTCGATCGCGCCGGCAAGCCCATGGGCGCTAATGACCTGCTCATTGCTGCCCAAGCGCTTACACTCGGGTACACAGTTGTAACGGACAATGAAAAAGAGTTCTCCCGAGTGAAGCAGCTTAATTTGGAAAATTGGCTGCGTTGAAACTGACGTGGCACGTTTGGCACCGGAAATAAAAAAGGGCGCGATCACTCGCGCCCTCAATTCTGCATTCTGACTTCTAACTTCTGACTTACTAATCCCTCACTCCATCCAAGAACGCTCTCAGTTTGCGCGACCTGCTGGGATGCCGTAGCTTTCGCAGCGCCTTGGCCTCGATTTGGCGGATGCGTTCGCGGGTGACAGCAAACGATTGGCCCACTTCTTCTAGCGTGTGTTCACTGCCATCTTCGAGACCAAAGCGCATCTTGATGACCTTCTCTTCGCGAGGCGTCAAGGTGCGAAGCACGTGCGAAGTCTGGTCCTTCAGGTTGACGTTGATTACCGCCTCGGCAGGCGAGACAACGGCACGATCCTCGATGAAGTCGCCAAGATGCGAATCTTCCTCTTCGCCAATCGGCGTTTCAAGAGAGATCGGCTCCTGAGCAATCTTCAAGACTTTCCGGACTTTCGCGACCGGAATGTCCATGCGCTTGGCGATTTCTTCCGAGCTTGGCTCGCGTCCCAGTTCCTGCACCAACTGCCGCGAGGTGCGGATCAGCTTGTTAATCGTCTCGATCATGTGCACCGGGATACGAATCGTACGCGCCTGATCGGCAATGGCACGCGTGATTGCCT
The DNA here is from genome assembly GCA_003224835.1 of Acidobacteriota bacterium. Taxonomy (GTDB): domain Bacteria; phylum Acidobacteriota; class Terriglobia; order Terriglobales; family Acidobacteriaceae; genus Gp1-AA145. The sequence continues at coordinate 2,371 of QHZX01000271.1, forward strand.
GACGAATCCACCACGTGGCATAAGTTGAAAACTTATAACCGCGGCGGTATTCGAATTTGTCTACCGCCTTCATCAGGCCAATATTGCCTTCCTGAATCAAATCGAGGAACTGCAGTCCGCGGTTGGTGTACTTCTTCGCAATTGAAACCACCAGTCGCAGGTTGGCTTCGATGAGCTCGCGTTTAGCGTGCTCGGCGTCCATGTCGCCCTGGATCAGTTCACGCTGAGTGCGCTTGAGCTCCTGGAACGCGACGCCGACTTCCTGTTCGATCTTTTCCAGTTCCGCGTTGATGGCGCGGAACGCATGGTGTCAACCGTCTTGTTCAGGCGGTCGATCAGCCGTTTACGCTCAACGTTAGTGAAGCCGAGTTCACGTACAGCCTGCGAAACCCCAATTACCGCGCGGGCAAGATGATTGCGAAGGCGGCGATAGGGCCTGGGATTTTTCTTTTGCGAGACGTCGGCGAATTTTTCCTGCACCTGCATGGCTTTTTTGTAAGCCTTGGCAAGTTCGTCGATTTTTCCGGTGAAATCGTTGAGGCGAGCCTGCACGATTTCATCGGTGATCTCTTCCTCATCGAAGGTGACCACTTCTTTAATAGAGCGGACGCCCTTTTTGAGATCCTCGCCCATGGCGAGCAGTTCGCGAATCACGATGGGCGATCGCGAAAGCGCCTTCAGGACGCGGTTTTGCCCACGCTCGATCCGTTTGGCGATTTCAACTTCGCCTTCACGAGTGAGCAGCGGAACCGTTCCCATCTCGCGCAGGTACATGCGGACGGGGTCATTGGTTTTTTCCATCGCCCCAGGAGTGAGGTCGAGTTCGACGTCTTCGCCGGCCTCTTCTGCTTCTTCTCTGTCCAGAGCGGTCGAGGGCATTTTGGGGCCCTCAAGCACATCAATTCCTTGCGTACCAATTGTGGTCAGCAGGTCTTCCAGGTCGTCGGGACTTTGCACATCCTGCGGTATGAGGTCATTGACCTGGTCATACGTGAGATATCCCTTTTCTTTACCTGTATCGATCAACTTCTTAATATCTTCAAATTTGTCTTCGAGAGCCAAGACGGATTGTCCTTTTCGTCCTCGTCCGAGTTGAATTCAGCCTCTTCTTCTATCGGACGAAATTGAGATGTCTTTTAATTACGGTGGGAAAGCGCAATGGCGAGCTGCGCCGGCACAAACCTTAAAATTTTAGCAGAAAGCAACCGTGAAAACAGCTAATCGCCGCAGGATCTCAGCTTTTCTGCTTGGGTTGCAATTTGACCACGCCTTACTGTCGGACATTTCCGACACTTTGCCCGTTGTCCTCACCGTCATTCAATTAGATGGCGAACAGAGGCTTTTAGTTTCAGCTAGATGGCAAAGAGAGGCTTTTATTTTCAGTGGTTTGAAGGGCGAAAAAGGCCACAGGAGGCCAAATTTCCGCGGCATGTCGAACTTTGACTCACATTGGCCGGGCGGATAGACTTCCCGTGGTGCTCCCATGAAAATTTGCTTGTTCCTGCTGGCTTTTTGTTTGTCTGTATCTGCTCTCCTGGCGGCCGATGACGAAGCACATCATCACGAAGAACTAACCGAGGCGCAGCTGGGGACGGTGCATTTCCCATCGTCATGCCTGGCTGGCGAGCAGAAGGCCGTCGAGCGCGGGGTAGCCATGCTGCACTCGTTCTGGTACGAAGAAGCCGAAAAACAATTCGAGCAGATCGGAAAGGAGGACTCGCAGTGCGCCATTGCCCACTGGGGTGTGGCCATGAGTCTATGGCACCAGCTTTGGAATCGCCCTGACCCAGCGACGCTCGAGCGTGGAGGCGCGCAACTCAAGACCGCAAAGTCATTACCGGCCACTCCGCGTGAAAAGGATTACATCGCAGCCCTGAGCAAATTTTATGAGCACCCGAGGAAGGCTTATCAGAAGCGGGCTACGGCGTATTCGAATGCGATGGAGAAGGTTTACCAGCGGCATCCCGATGATCACGAAGCAGCGGCGTTTTACGCGCTTAGCGTGCTGGCGGCTGACCACGATAAGACCAACGCCAATCGAAAGCGAGCCGCCGCGGTGCTGGAGAAACTGTTTGCCGAGGAGCCCAATCACCCGGGCGTGGCGCATTATCTGATCCATACGTATGACAAACCCGACATGGCGCAGTTGGGCCTGCCGGCGGCACGCAGGTATGCGCAACTTGCACCGGCTGCACCACACGCCCTGCACATGCCAGCCCATATTTTTGCGCGGCTCGGTTTGTGGCAGGACGACATCGATTCCAATGTTCGCTCGATAGCGGCCACTCAAAAAGAAGCGGCGGAGCACATGGGCGGCGAGGGGCATCAGTTTCACGCCATGGATTTTCTGGTGTACGCCTACCTGCAAACCGGTCGCGAACAGGACGCGCAGAAGATCATCGATGAAGTACGCGCTATGCCGGCGATGCACGACATGTATGGCATGGGATTTGATCCGCGGCTGTTCGCGCTCTCGGCGTTTCCTGCTTCGTATGCGCTGGAACTACATCACTGGGATGAGGCGGCCCAGCTTCCGGCGGTCAGCGGAGCTAGCGATGGAGATCAATCTATAACTTACACGGCGCGAGCAATCGGGGCTGCGCGGAGCGGGAATGTGGAGCAGGCGCGGAAGGAAATCGCCCAGCTAGAGAGTATCCAGAAAAAAATGGAAGCGAAGCGCAAGAAAAATGAAGCCGAGTACGACGGCGTTGGCCATGAAATTACCGAAGCCAAGGCATGGCTGGCGCAAGCTGAAGGCCATCACGATGAAGCGGTTGGTTTACTGCGTAGGGTAGCGGATAAAGAAGAGGGCGAGGCCGAAGCTAGTCAGGGGATTCCCGCGCACGAGATGTTAGGTGACATGCTGCTCGAAAGCAAACACTATGAAGAAGCTCTAGCGGAGTACGAGACAGCGCTAAAAACCAATCCCGGCCGATTTGATTCTTTGTATGGAGCGGCGCAGGCGGCAGAGCAGGCGGGCAGGCATGAGAAGGCAAACGACTATTATGGTCAGATCGTGAAGAATTGCGATGGAGCGAAATCGGAGCGGGCCGAGCTGAAGCACGCGCGGGAAGTAATCGAAGCGCGTGCAGCAAGGAATTAAGGCAAACGCATGCGGCGTTCACTTCCTGCTTTTCGGTAAATCGGCTTTCGGCAGATCGAGGCGCTGCAACTGAAACAATAGGGTTGCAAATCCAGTCTTCGATTTCATCTGCAGCGGGAGATGTCGCGCATCATCGCTGAACCACACCCAAAGCACGCCTTTGTTCTTCAGCGGTCCGGAGATAGGTTCGGCCTTGATCCGCAGAGCCTCAAATTCGCCAAACGGAACTTTGACTCTATTGCGGCCTTCAACGTCAATTTTCACATCAGTGGTCCTGCCGCCGTCGTTAACCGGAAAGGTCTGTGATGATCCCACAGTCAAATTGAGCGACGCAGCGTAAAAGAAACCGCTCACCACATCGGTGACGCAGGGCGGAATATCGAAATCTGCCTGTCGTTTGGTTCCAGTCTTCAAATTGCTTTCGTCCATGTGGCTCTTTGCGGTCTGATAATTGAAATGAACCTGTCTCTCGATGCGCCGAGCGCCTTCTTCGCTGTGCTTCGAAATTCGCTGAGTACAAAACGTGGCGGGTTCGATATCGGCGTCAAAGGTATCGTGAACAGCATAGATTTTACTGACCACGCCTGATGTATTTGCTGATGCGCGAAGATGCTCAAAGGAATTTGAGCGCAGGAAACTCACGGTCGCCGTCCCGGCGTTGAGTAGGTGCCACTGTACTGAGTACACGAAGTTCTGGCCTTCGGGAAAATGAAAACTTGGCGGAGGAGGAACGATCCGCGAAACCGAAGCCGGTTTTGTCGCGAGTGGGAAAGGCTTGTTTTGCGCAATTGCAGAGCCCGTAATCAGGATTACGGCACAGAGTGGCGCGAATGTCCTCTTCACGTCCATTATTTCCGTAACCAAACGAATTTTACGATTAAGGCAGCAATCATCAATCCCGTGCCAATCGCCGCGTTGTATTCACGGTGCTTCCAGTAAAGATGCCAGGAGAACGAATTGGGTCGGCTCGCGTGAGGGCGGAATCGCGGAAATAGTCGGGGAACTTCAGCAGCATAGTCGTCGAATTCAGGAAAGTGCTCGCGCAGAAATGCTTCCTCAGAACGAATCACAGGAACATATATGGCGAACAACATGGCGGCTGCGATTAGCGGCAACAACCAGCTTCTTGCGGCAACCAGGAAACCCGCGGCAAGAATGATCGACCCCAAATAGAGAGGATTGCGTGTATGAGCATATGGGCCGCTAGTTGCGAGAACCTGGTTTTTTTCTACGTGGCCTGAGGCGACGGCGCGGATGCAGAGGCCCCCGACGGCAATGCAGCTTCCGATCACGATAGAAAGACTTGTGGGCCGTGCCAGCCAAATATATGCGGCTGCAAACGCGAATCCCAGCGGCACCCGGACGCGGCGGGAGATTTTGCTCCAGCTAGGCACTCGTTCTCCTTAGCAACTCGCGCGTCGCAGAAATTACTTCATCAGTTGAAATGGCGAGCAGGCCAGGGTGGGGAGCGCTGGTGTGCGACAACGAAGTCTTGCTGGCTGGATTGCGCAGAACGATGCTTTGAGTCCCGTACGGCCCGTTACGCGCGGGATCTGTCGGACCGAAGATGGCGACCACGGGAACCCGTAGCGCGGCGGCGAGATGCAACGGACCAGTATCACCGCCGATAAATAACCGGGCGCGCCGGGCAAGCGCAACCAGTTCGGAAATAGAACATGAAATCGGTTGCGAGATGCCGTCACTGGCCACTTGAACTTCGAGCGCCAGTTTGTGCTCGCCCGGGCCGAAATTAATCAGAGGAGTCAATCCGCACAGCGAGAGCGCTCGCGCGACGTGGCCATAGCGCTCCGCGGGCCACTGCTTCGATCCCCATCCCGCTCCTGGGTTGATAATCACGAAGCCAGCGCTCAGCCCAGAAATCTTTTTTGCGACAGAAGCTTCTGCCTCTGCATCATGGGGCAACGCGGCTTCACAGTTTGGAAGGGGTGTACGAGCAACAGACTCGGCCATGGAATGGTATTGCTCAACAACGTGCTCGCCTCGACCCTGGACCTGTTGGCTGTAAAAAATCCGTGCAGGAAGTTCTCGCGGATGCTGAAACCCGACAATCTCCTTTGCGCTGGACAATCGCGCAAAAAAAGCAGACTTCAATGCGCCTTGAAAATCCGCTGCAACTTCGTAAGCTTGGCCTCGTACTTCACGTAAAGCCTTCGCAGCCTGGCGTCTGGTTTCGCTTGAGAGGAGCGATTTTCGCCAGCGTTTTGTGTCCACGATATGCACGAAGTCGACCACCGGCCGCCGCGGCGTTCGTGGCCCGGAAAGCGGAGAGTTTCTGGCGCACAGGAGCTCTGACCAACGATCTTCAATGATCCAGCCGATACGCAGAGCGGGAGCCGCAGTGCGCAACGCGGTGACAGCGGCAAGCGTGTGAATCACATCGCCCATTGCGCCCAATCGCACAACCAGCAGGCTTTCAGGAGGGGAGCACGTGGCAACTCCGGCGCTCACGAGCGGCGCTGCTCCAATCGATTACGAATAATTTCAGTGGCGGAATGGTCCTTTGGATCGCCGACGATTTCAACGCGACCTCCGCACTCGATTACGGTGTTTCGTTCGGGCACGCTGTCTGCGGTGTAGTCAGTGCCTTTGGCCTGTATGTCGGGGCAAATCTCACGTATTAACGATCGCACGTCGCCTTCCGGAAAAATGACTACGGCGTCGACATCGGATAAGGCCGCAAGAATCTCAGCGCGTTCTCCGGCAGGCATCAGAGGCCTTCCATCCCCTTTGAGCGAGCGGACAGATTCGTCAGAGTTGATCGCAACCACCAGGCGGCCGCCGAGCTGCTTAGCGGCGTGAAGATACCGGATGTGTCCGACATGAAGAAGATCGAAGCAGCCGTTCGCCAGCGTGATCTTTTCGCCGCGAGCGCGCCAGGCCTCCACGCGTGCTTTCAACTGTTCGCGGCCGAGAATCTTGTGATCTGCCAATTCCGATCCTTATGCTCTGCAAGAAAAAGCTTTTAACCGCAGAGTTCGCCGAGACCTCGCCGAGTTCGCTGAGAAAAAGCCCAACGCCATCTCGCAGAAAAACTTAATGCGATCTCGTCTGTGGCGGCGATTTCTCGAGAGCCTCAAGCAATTCCCGCTGCGATACTGTCGCGGTGCCGCGTTTCATCACCACGATACCCCCGGCGTAATTCGCCAAATGCGCCGCCTCTTCTGCGTTTGCGCCAGCAGCCAAGGCGGCTGTAAAAGTGGCAATCACCGTATCGCCTGCGCCGGTAACATCGGTCACCTGATCACTGCCGAAGACCGGGATATCTACGGGCTTGTTCTTACCGGGAAATGCAACCATGCCATCGCGCCCACGCGTGATCACCAATGAACTCAGGTTCATGCGCGAAATTATTTCTGTGCCAGCGGAACACAATTGGTCCCAGTCCTGGCCGATTATGTTTCCCAACGCCTCTTCGACTTCAGGTTCATTGGGAGTAGCCGCGGTAATTCCGGAGAACTCAAGCATGCGATGACGGGAATCGAGGATCACCGGAATGGAGTTGTAATTCCCTGCGGACTTCGAGGAAGCCGCTGGGCGTGGCGTGCGACGCCGCTCCCGCGCGGCATTCAAAATTTGCGGAGTCGCTGCACCATAGCCGTAATCTGAAATCAGCAAGGCGTCGGAGGCGCGTAAGTATTCGCGAGTTGCGAGAGCGAGTTCGCGCGCGGTGTGGCGATCCGGCCCTGCATCAGGTTCGCGGTCGATGCGCACTACCTGCTGACGCCAGGTGTGAGGCATTCCCGCGAGAATTCTGGTTTTAGTGACAGTGGCAAGGTTCTTGTGTTTAAGGATGCCGGTGACCGGAATGCGTTTGTGGCGAAAACTGCGGAGCAGCAGGCGTCCGGGCTCGTCGTTGCCAATAATGCCGACAGGAAGAACGTTCACGCCGAGGTCGGCAAGATTGTTTACCGCATTGGCTCCGCCGCCCGGGACCACAGAACGTTCGCGATGGCGGAGGATAAGCACGGGGGCTTCACGAGAAACCCGCGAAATTTCGCCCACGACGAATTCGTCAGCCACCATGTCGCCGAGCACAGTAACGGTGACGCGCGGGAAGGACTCTATGATTTTGCGCAGGCGGTCGGTGGGCTTCGAGGAGCGCGACATTTTAGTTGGTCACTGCCACTGCGATTCTCTCACGCTTTGGTTCTGCGTTCCGCGATCACGCGGAGAATTGTATCTACAACGTCAGCGGAATCGACTATCTCCATCTGAACGCGCGCGATCACCGGCGCTACTTCAGCAAGATATGGGCCGAGATTTATCGCATCTTTTTCTGTGGTGATGAAAGAGCCGGACTGTTTGACATCTCGCAAATCGAGCAGATCGCGTACGTCATCGCGGGTGTATTTGTGGTGGTCTCGGTAAAACTTTTCTGCGCTCGGTTGAATGCCTATCATCCGCAGTTGCTCGACGAACCTTGAGTCGGGTCGATTTCTTCCGTCAGCACAACGGCATCGGCGCGGCGAAGGGAAGAGAGTGGCTCGCGCAAACGGCCCGCTGGAAGAAGCTGATCGTGCAAGTCCTCAGAGGTGAGCAGGACAATATCGAAGTCGCGGGCCAGCGAGCGATGCTGAAAACCGTCGTCAAGAATATGAATCGTGGAGTCGTCCTTTTTCTCGGCAAGCACGCCTGCTTGATATCGGCTTTCGCCAACTATAACGGGGCAGCCAAGCCTTTGAGCGATCAGGAGAGGCTCGTCTCCGAAATCGAGCGATGTGCCGTTGGGGGCGACGGCCATTGTGCCGTGGGTTTCACGTCCATATCCGCGGGAGAGGACATCGAATGCAATGCCACGCTGTTTCAGCA
>QHZX01000547.1 GCA_003224835.1 Acidobacteriota bacterium
GGTTTTCCGAGCACCACCAAGCGACATCAGCAATTTGCCAATGTCGCCTACACTCGCCTCTTTTCGATGAACGTGCTGAACGAATTTCGCGTGACTGCACAACGCAACGACAATTTACAAGTTGTACCTGCGGCCAAGGCTCCTATTGCCAAAGATCTGGGAATTGGCATAGTTTCAGACAACCCTACCGGTCCATCGCGACTTACGTTCTCAAATCTCAGTGTGGGGTTCAGTATTCAAGGTCCCACGTCTCTGATTGATAACACCTTCGCTTATTCCGACACTGTGTCTTGGAATCACGGCAAGCACAACATGAAGTTTGGTGGAAGCTTTTTGCCGTATCAAGACAACACATTGTTCGATTTCATTATCAACGGGAGCTTCAGCTTTAGCACTTCAAATGGCGCTCGAGACCAACATGCTAATTTCATGCTTGGATTGCCATTCTCCTTTTCACAATTCCCCGCAGCTCCCTCCAACATTCGCAGTAAGGCAACATACTTTTTCGGGCAGGACGAATGGCACGTGGCTAACAATCTGACGCTAACTTATGGTTTGCGCTACGAATACAGCACACCGAAGCTCGATACAGCGGGGCGTTCTTTCTCTCTTATTCCCGGCCAGAAATCAACCGTGTTCCCGAATGCCCCGGTCGGTTTGGTCTTCCCTGGAGATAAAGGTGCGCCAAAGGGAGCAAACTTTCCAGACAAGAATGACTTTGCTCCCCGGGTTGGCTTTGCCTGGCAGCCACTCCACAGTACGAAAACCAGTGTACGAGGAGGCTTCGGCGTTTTTTACGACATCCTGAAAGCCGAAGATAATCTCCAGTTCAACGGACAGCCGCCCTTCTTCTCCTTTGCTACCCGAATTCCTTCCCGTCGAAACCGGTGGATCATAACATCAACATCACTAACACCTTTGGTTCCTTCGGGAACGGCGGTCTCTACTTTGTGGATCCGAATCTGCGTACACCTTATACCTATCAGTACAACCTGAGCATTCAACATGAGTTGCCTGATAACCTGGTGCTTCAAACAGCCTATGTCGGCACTGCCTCACATAAACTGACAGCCCTGATGGATGTCAATCCGTTCGACCCGAAAACACTTGGCGGGACACCGCACCGGATTCAAAACGAGGTTGCTGGAAATACCGACAAGAGCTTCGGATTTCTGGAAGAGTTCAGAAATACTTCTGATGCCAGCTACAACGGCTTGCAGATCAGCGTGACCAAGCCACTTTCCCCGACTCGCTTCTTGGGGAACACCTATTTCACACTCGCGTATACCTACGCGCATAATATCGACAATGCGTCTGGCTTCAGGGAAACGAGTAGCACGGTACCGTTCTTCCAGCCGCATATCTTCCGCGCGTCGTCTGATATTGATCTGCGTCACGTATTTGCCTTCTCTGGAGGATGGGACCTGCCGTTTAATCGCGGACCGGAAAAATTGGTAAAAGGCTGGAGCTTGTATCCGATTATCACCTATCGCACTGGATATCCGCTCAGCGTGACTGCCGATTTATCCACGTCGCAGAGTGTTCCCGGGCCTTCCGGAGCTGGGGATGCGAGCCTGGTTAATGCCAATTTAGTTGGCCCGATCCAATACTTCGATCCACACTTGCAGCAAACCTTCGGAGCGGCGAAAGGGTTATTCCTATTCAACCCCAAGGCATTCGATAATTCGAGCCCGACTCCTCCTTACGGCACCGCAGCACGAAATCTCTTACGCGGTCCCCATCGTGCCAATATGGATTTTGCTTTGGCAAAAGCTACACCGGTGTATGGAGAACGGGTGAATGTGGAATTCCGCGCCGAAGCATTCAACATTTTCAATCACACACAATTCCGGAGCGTCGGGACAAATCCTGATAGCACAACCTTCGGACAAGTCACCAGCGCCTATGATCCACGCATCCTGCAATTTGGATTGCACATTAAATTTTAATGTCCCGCAAAACGGCCGCGTAATTCCTTTGATGACCCACAAAAAAGCCCTCCTCCCCGGAGGGCTTTTTCAACTTCCAAAAACAGTTTATTTCGGGGTTGCAGGCTTGGTGCTCTTCTTGGAGCTACCGGTGGAAGAACTGACAGAGCCGCTGGCGGCGGCGTTGCCAGCTCGTTCTTTGCGCGATACGGACGTCCATCGACGATCTTCTGCGCTGTAGCGTCGCCGACGCCTGGCAGCGTCGCCAATTCCTCTTTGGTCGCACTGTTGAGGTCGATCTTCTTGCTCGAAGAACCGTTGTCACCGGTGACAGCGTTCTTGGTCTTCCGAGCGGCCTTTTTTGTTCCCTCGGCGGTAGCAGATCCAACGTCCTTGACCGTATCGGCGGTCGCGCTGCCGGCTTCTTTCACATCG
>QHZX01000272.1:0-3885 GCA_003224835.1 Acidobacteriota bacterium
ACCGACGCCGAAGGCCGCCTGGTATTGGCCGATGGCCTTTGCTACGCGCGCCAGCTCGGCTGCACCCATCTGATCGACGCGGCCACGCTCACCGGCGCAGTTGTGGTCGCCTTGGGATACGCGAACGCCGGTGTGTTTTCGAGTGATGACGATTTCTATAATGGCTTCAAGGCCGCGATTGATAAAAGCGGCGAAAAGATGTGGCGGCTGCCGCTGGGTGATGAGTACCTCGACGCGATGCGCTCTCAGATTGCCGACCTGCAAAACACCGGCGGCCGCTGGGGCGGCGCCAGCACCGCAGCCGCATTCCTGAAAGAATTCGCCGAAGATACGCCCTGGATCCATTTGGACATCGCTGGCACCGCGTGGATGGAGGACAACAAGCCGTGGATCGCCAAAGGCCCGTCAGGGATTGCAGTAAGAAGTCTGATAGAGTTTGCGCGCGAGTTTGGAAATTCTAAAAAGCCTTAATTTCTGTGGCGTTGGACGTGCGAGAGAAATTGTTGTTTGCGACCACCGCATGTACTCTGGTTTGCATCTGAAGCCAGTCGGATCGAATTTGACGTTGCATTCCAACGGAGGACTTGGCATGAGGGCTCTGTCCGTAGTCGGCCTGATAATTCTGGTACTGGGAATTCTATCGTTTTTCGTTGCAGTCCCACACACTGAACGTCATGGCGTGGACGCGGGCGATGTTCACCTCGGCGTGAACACTCATCACAATGATTTGCTTCCTCCGGCCGCGAGCATTGCTCTGGTGGTGGTTGGCGCTGGTCTAATGATCGCTGGCCGCAAAAGTTGAAGCTAGCCCTCACATCGCCGGCGGCGATTCAATCCCCATCACTGCGAGCGCGCGAATCAATTCGCGCCTTACCACGCCTGCCGTAGCCAACAAAAATTTTTTCTTCTGTTCGTCACCTTCTGCCAGTATCGGGTGGCGATGATAAAAAGTGTTGAACAATTGGGCCAGTTGAAAGACATGCTTCGCCAGATATGCAGGCTCGGTGGTAGCAATGCATTGGTCCACAATGTAAGCAGTCTTCGATGCGGCTAGCCAGAGATCCCAAAGCTCGTCGTTATCTTTACCTGCAAGAAATTTCGCAAGCTCATCTGCGGATATTTTGCTTCCGAGTTCTTTGGCGAAGGCGTCGGCATCCATTCCGCCCTTACGAAAAATGTTGCTCGCTCTCACGACCGCATACTGCGCATATGGACCGGTCTCGCCTTCGAAGCTGAGAGCATCTTTGAAGTCGAACGCGATTACTGATTGTTTGGTGTACTTCAGCATGAAATAACGGAGCGCGCCAACAGCTATTTGCCGCGCGATCTTCTCCCGCTCCGAGCCGTTCAACTCAGCATGCCGCGAATCGACTTCCTTCTGAGCTGACGCGATCAGCTTATCGATCAGGTCATCGGCTTTCACGCCGAACCCTCTGCGGCCTGACACTTCTATGTAGGAGCGGGCCCGCTCATCCTCCGAGAGTTCGTATCCAAGTTCAGCAGCGCATCGCGGAGTGAGCGCAACCATTTCGTACGAAAAATGCGTGTAGTGGTCCGCCTGCGGGTTATAGCCCAGCCCGCGCAGCGCCTCGATCACGGTGTTCTGCGCTTCGGACTGGCGGGCATCGATCACGTTGTAAATTTCTGAGACATCTCCAAAATGCGGATGCTCCGACTCGCCCTGCTCCGCAGAAATCCAGCACTGGTGCTGGTTGGGATAAAGAAAAAACTTTCGGTATCCGAAGTCCTTGCCCAGCAATCCGTACTTCCACATGTGATACGCGATGTCTTTGCCCACATAGCCCACAGTGCCATTCGAGCGCACGATGACTTTCTGGTCTTCCTCTGAAACGCTCTTGTCTGCTTCGGAAACGTTCTTCTCTGCGCTCTCGTTCTTCTCCTCTGCTTGCTCTGCGGTTAATGGCTTTCCGGTTCCTGCCCGCCGCATCACCCAGCAACCTTTGTTTCTGCCCTCGTTTTCGAAATAGAGCACGCCAGCATCTTTAAGCTTCTGGAACGCCGCATCCCAGAAGTGGAGATGAAGAATTTCGCTCTCCCGAGGCAGAAAGTCATACTCGATATCTAACCGATCCATGGTTTCCAAATGCCGCCGCAGCACTGCGGTTGAAATCGTTTCAGCCAGTGCCGCAGTTTCATTTCCGCCCCTTTCGAGTTCGTGCAGCGTCTTGAGCCGGATCTTTTTATTTTCCGGATCTTGTTCGTACCACTGCGATGCCCGCGCGTACAAATCCCAGCAGTAGTAATCGAAGCGTGGACGTTTCGTGAGCTGCTCGACATCAGAAAGAGATTTTCTGTCTATATGCTGAAATCCAACCACCACATCCGCGACCTGCACGCCGGTGTTGTCAATGTAATTCTGCACATCCACTTTGCGCCCGGCATATTGCAGCAATCGCACAAACGTGTCCCCAAGGATTGCGTTTCGCAAGTGGCCGATGTGAGCCGCTTTATTAGGATTGATGCTCGAGTGTTCGACCAGAATCTTTCCGGACGGGACCTCTGTTCCCGGCTCTTCGCCTTTCGCAACCGCCAGTGCGAGCGCTGCGCGATTTACGCGTGCATTGATATATCCTGCGCCGGCTACCTCAAATTTTTCGAAGCCTTCAATCACACCGATACCGGAAACAATTTCTTCGGCAATTTTCCTGGGTGCTTTGCGTAATTTTTTTGCCAGCTCGAACGCGAGCGGCAACGCATATTCTCCGAATTGAACATTCGGAGGCTGCTCGATGACAACTCGGTCGACTTCCAAGCTGTACATGCGACGCAAAAAATCGCGGATATGCTGCGCCAGACGGCGTTCCAGGTGGCGATACAAGGGTCCTCTAAGTAGTTGAAGAGAATAGCGATTTTAGCAGAAGCGGATTGGTCGCTCCTTTGTGCTGTTCGCGACCACCTCTTCTCGAAACCTTGAACACAGAGAGAACAGAGACACACAGAGCAACGCCACGGAAGGAAATCAAACCTGTGGGGTTTTCTCTGTGGTTTTCTCCGTGGAACTCTGTGTCCTCTGTGGTTAAGGTTTTTTGAAAACCACGGAAGAACTGTGGCCTTTGGTCCTTCGCCTCTGGCGGCCTTTGGCTTTGAACTCTGCGTTGCCTGCGATTAAAGATTTGGAAACGCTGCCAACCAGCGACGGATTAAAATCAAGACTGTCGAAAAGTGCGACTCTTATGCGCATTGCCTACCTAGACTGCTTTTCCGGAATCAGTGGCGACATGTTCCTCGGCGCGCTGATCGACGCCGGGGTTGCGCCAGAGATTTTTGAGCACGCAGTCGAGTCCCTCAACATCGGAGCGAAGCTAGAGATCTCGCATGTGAACCGGAGCGGCATCACCGCTACCAAGGTTGATGTAGTCGTAAATGGGAAGAAAGACGCGCCTCGATCGTCCGGGCCCTCTACGCATGAGCATTCACATACCCACGGGCACGCTCACCATCATGAGCATCATCATCCCGAAGCCCACGAGCATCAGCACGGCCGAGGTCTCGTCCAGATTCGCGAGATCATCCGCAAAGCGGCGCTCAGCGAATCGGCAAAAACGACTGCGATCTCAATTTTCGAGAAACTCGGTGCGGCTGAAGCAAAGATCCACAACATCCCGCTCGAGAAAATCCATTTCCACGAAGTTGGCGCGGTTGATGCGATTGTGGATATCACCTGTGCCGCTGTTGGCGCTGAGGGTCTGGGCATCGATGAACTCGTCTGCTCGCCTTTGAATGTTGGCGGCGGAACAGTTAACTGCGCTCACGGAACTTTTCCGGTGCCTGCACCCGTTACGGTCGAACTACTCTCGGGAGTTCCGGTATATTCGTCCGGACTTCAGGCCGAACTGGTCACGCCGACCGGAGCTGCGATCGTTC
>QHZX01000272.1:3915-10028 GCA_003224835.1 Acidobacteriota bacterium
TGCGCATCACGATTGGTGAAGCTACCAAGCTGACCGCCAACACCTCGCAGGAAACCGTCTCAGTTCTCGAAGCTAACCTCGATGATCTGAATCCACAGGTGTTCGGTTACGTGATGGATCGCCTCCTCGAAGCCGGGGCGCTCGATGTCTTCGGCACGCCGGTTCAGATGAAAAAGAACCGTCCCGGCACTCTACTCACCGTGCTTTCGAAACCAAGCGATGGCGACAAATTAGCGCAAATCATCTTCTCCGAGACCACCACTTTGGGCGTTCGCCGGCGGGAAGAAAACCGGCAGGCGCTCGCACGAAAGTGGCAAACTGTACCGACTCGTTTTGGCGACGTTCGCATTAAAATCGCGAGCCTGAACGGCACTGTGACCAGCTACGCCCCCGAGTACGAGGACTGCCGCCGCATCGCCGCCGAGCACCGTGTACCATTGAAGTTGGTGATGCAGGAAGCAGTGCAAGCCTATCTGCGAAAATAAAACGCACCGAACTTGTCATTCCGAACTCCTTCAGGAGTGAGGGACCTGCTGTTCCGTTCGAAACACCGAAATTGATGGCAAAAAACTTTTACATCACGACTCCTATTTATTACGTCAATGCGAGGCCGCATATTGGGCACGCGTATACGACCATCGCCTGCGACACAATTGCGCGCCGCCAGCGCCTGCTGGGCTCCGACACATATTTTTTGACCGGCACCGACGAGCATGGTCAGAAAATTCAGCGTGCCGCCGAAGCCGCAGGCAAATCTCCACAGCAGTTCACCGATGAAGTTTCCGCCGAGTTCCGCGCCTTATGGGATCGCATGCGGATCACGTACGATGACTACATCCGCACCACGTCTGACCGGCACAAGCGGGGCGTGCAGGAATTATGGCGTCGCATCCGCGACAACGGACACATTTACAAGGGCAGTTACACCGGCCAGTACTGCGTGTTTGATGAGCTGTACGTTGATGTCGGACCCGGCCAGCCGTGTTCGGAGTGCGGCCGTCCGACCGAAACCGTCAAAGAAGAAAATTATTTCTTCAAACTTTCGGCTTTCGCCGAACCGCTATTGCAGCTCTATACCAGCCAGCCGGATTTCATCCGTCCCGAAACTCGCCGTAATGAAGTAATCGCTTTCGTGCGCTCGGGCCTGCGCGATTTGTCGATCAGCCGCTCGACTTTTTCCTGGGGCATTCCCGTCCCCGATGATCCAAAGCACGTGGTCTATGTCTGGCTAGACGCGCTGGCCAATTACATTACTGCTCTCGGTTACGGTTCCGATGATCCCAGCAAGTTCAAGAATTTCTGGCCCGCCGATGTTCACATGATCGGCAAAGAAATAGTTCGATTCCATTGTGTGTACTGGCCGGCGTTTCTGATGGCGGCTGGTTTGCCGCTGCCCAAATCAATCGTTGCCCATGGTTGGTTGCTGTTCGAAGAAAGCAAGATGTCGAAGTCGCGCGGCAACATTGTTCGGACGGAAACTATCCTCGACGTGCTCGGCGCCGACGCACTGCGTTACTTTCTGCTTCGTGAAGTTGTTTTCGGACAGGATGGGTCCTTCTCGTTTGACGCGCTGGTGCAGCGCTACAACTCCGATCTCGCAAACGGGCTGGGAAATCTGGCGAGCCGCACTCTGGCGATGATCACCCGCTACTTCAAGGGCGAGGTGCCGTACCCCTCGAATGCGGCCGCGCACACCGGTGAAGAGGATCTGATCGCGGCTCTGGCAAAGCACACAATCAACGAGTTCCACGAACTCTTTGAGCAGCACCAGTTTTCGCGGGCTCTCGAATTGGCGTGGGCTCTGGTCGCAGCCGTGGATAAGTACATCGTCGAAAACGAACCCTGGGCGCTCGCTGAAAAACATGACGAGCATAGCCGTTCGCGCCTCGCGACAGTTCTCTACACTTCGGCTGAAGCGCTGAGAATTGTGACTGCGCTTGCTCATCCGGTCATGCCTGAGGCGACAGCAAGAATCTGGATTCAACTTGGTTTAGGCGAGATTGCCAATGCATCGCTTGCGGATTTGCGCTGGGGGCAGCTCAAGTTGGGAACAAAATTGGGAAAAGTCGAGCCGGTATTTCCGCGCGCAGACAAGAGCGCGATCGAAAGGATGCAGATGATCGAAGACCAGCAACGAAATCCGGCAGGGGCAACCGAGGCGCAGCCTGCTACAGGCACTCAGGCGCCTCCTCCCAGCGCCTCGCAGGGATCAGCCCCGCTGAACAAGCCTGCACCGGCCGCCACGCCCGATGGCAAAATCACTATTGACGATTTCTCTAAAGTGGAACTCCGCGTCGCGCAAGTAAAAGTCGCCGAGAAAGTTAAGGGAGCGGACAAGCTGCTGCGGCTGGAGGTTGATCTCGGAACCGAAACACGTCAGATCCTTGCTGGCATCGCGGAGGCATACGCGCCTGAGACTCTGGTCGGACGCAAAATCGTGATCGTCGCCAATCTTGCTCCGCGAAAAATGCGCGGGTTGGAATCTAATGGAATGTTACTCGCCGCATCGCTCGAAGGCGGGAAACCCGTGCTGGCAGCCTTTTTGGAAGAAGTGCCGGTAGGCGCAAGGTTAAAGTAGCACCCGTGTGGCGCGGACACTCTTGTCCGCGGAACTTCGGGAGAGCCTAAAAATGGCGGACGAAAGTGTCCGCCCACACGGACATTGCTGATGTTCATCGACTCCCACTGCCACCTTGACGGCGCTCGTTTCGACCCAGATCGCGAGCAAGTTATCGCCCGCGCTCGCGATGCTGGGATCGTGAACATCCTCGCAGTTGGCACGGGTGACGGTCCCGGCACTCTCGATTGCGCGGTGAAGATTTCAGAGCAGCACGAGATGGTTTACGCCACGGTTGGCATACATCCTCACGAAGCCAAACTCGCCGGTGATGCCGACTTCGCCGAACTTGAACAACTCGCGCGCAGGCCGAAGGTGATCGCATGGGGCGAGATCGGCCTCGACTATTACTACGATCATTCGCCTCGAGATACACAGAAGACTGTCTTCATCCGTCAGATGGAACTGGCCCGCTCCGCCAAACTGCCCATCGTCATCCATTGCCGCCCATCCGAAAACACGGACGACGCTTGGGATGACTGTCTCGCACTGATCGAGCAGCACTGGAAGCCGTCCGGCCTAGGAGGAGTGCTGCATTGCTTTACCAGCACCTGGCCGCATGCCAAACGCGCGCTGGACATCGGCTTCATGATTTCCTTTGCCGGAAACGTAACCTTTCCCAAAGCCCAGCAGATTCGCGATTCGGCAGCTCAGGTCCCGCTCGATCGCATGTTCATCGAGACTGACTCTCCGTTTCTGGCGCCAGTTCCCTTCCGTGGCAAGCGCAACGAGCCAGCCTACGTCAAAGAAGTCGCACGCCACATCGGCGAGCTGCGTGGTATTCCGATCGACGAGATTGGTTCGCAAACTACACAAAACTTTTATCGTTTCTTTTCGTTGCCAGGGCGAGCTGTCGGCTCGTAAATCACTCCGCCCCGTGATCATTGGGAATCATTCGTCAAACTAAGTTAATCTATTAGGTCATGCCGGAGAACACTTTTGACATCGTCAGTCAGATCAACCTGCAGGAGGTGTCGAATGCCATCCAGCAGGCTACCAAGGAAATCCATACGCGTTTCGATTTGAAGGATTCAAAATCGAATATCGCTATGGAAGGAAAAGACGCGATTGTCTTGAGTTCGATCGACGAATACAAATTGAAAGCCGTTAACGACATCTTGCAGCAGAAGCTGGTCAAGCGCGGCGTGCCGCTCAAAGGGCTCACATATAGCGCGGTCGAGCCAGCCGCCGGATCCACCGTGAGACAAAAGATCACCATGCAGCAGGGCATCCCGATCGAGAAAGCCCGTGACATCGTCAAGACGATCAAGAATTCCAAGAAAAAGGTTCAGGCCTCGATCCAGGGCGACCTTGTGCGTGTGAGTGGTAAGGATCGGGACGCGTTGCAGGAGATAATTGCGCTGTTGAAGCAGCAGGATTTCGGAATTGATATGCAGTTCACGAATTATCGGACGAATTGAAGTTGATCACCGAGGCAATGAGTCAGCGAATGATCTGGTACCCGCGTGTAAACAACTATGAACACCATCGCCATTAACGGAGCTGAAGTTTTCGAACTTCTCCGTGACGATCTTGCGGCCATTGAGCGCGAGTTCGGTCGCGATACAGTGTCGGACGTCACAGCTATTACGGAAATTGGCGAATACCTGCGCGGGGGCGGCGGCAAGCGGATTCGCCCCGCTCTGCTGTTACTCTCCTCCAAGCTTTTTAACTATGAAGGTCGCGGCGCGGTAAAACTTGGCGCCGTGGTTGAAATTATTCACACCGCCACTCTAGTTCACGACGACATCATCGACGAGGCCGAGACCCGCCGCGGCCGTCCTGCCGCAAACACTCAATGGGGGAATTCAAAGTGCGTGCTCGCCGGCGACTGGCTGTACATGCAGGCCTTCAAAGTCGCTGTGCAAGAGCGCAATTTTCGCATACTTGACGCGCTCATCGATCTCACTCAGCAGATGGTCGAAGGCGAACTGCTGCAGATAGAAAAATTGGGCAAATTAATTTCTCTCGATGAGCATGTCGATCTCATTTATCGCAAGACGGCGTGCCTTTTTTCTGTGTGCATGAGGTTAGGCGCAATACTTGGCGGCGCAACTCCTGAGCAGGAAGACCAGGTCGCCCGTTACGGTCGCGATCTTGGAATGGCATTTCAAATTGTCGATGACGTCCTTGACCTTACCGCCTCGGAAAGCGTCCTAGGCAAGCCAGTGGCCAGCGATCTTCGCGAAGGGAAAGTGACCATGGCTGTGATCCATGCACTCGAGCGCTGCACGCCGGAAGAGCGCGAGATGATTGAAACTGTCGTTGACCAGCGGGCATTCAACGGCGTCGCGCACTCTGACATCCTTGGCATCCTTGAGCGCTATGACTCCCTCGACTCCGCAACTGCTCGCGCGGCCGCCTACGCCGAGTCTGCCGGAAAGGCCATCTGCACGTTCCCCATGTCAGAAATCAAACGTGCTCTGCTGTGGGCTCCGGAATTCGTAGTCGCCCGCGAAAAATAAATTTCATCATCTTGTAACATTTCTCTTCTGCTTACATCCAATTCTGCACTTGATTCGTATTGGACAAGGGAGTCTAATTCCACGGGGCAATTTTTCCAAAGGAGATTGCGTTCTATGAAGAAGCTGTGGATTCTCGTAATGGCAATTTGTGTAACTTTTAGCATGGCCGCGGTCGCACAAGAGACGAGCAACAGCAGCGACATGGGTAAAGACAAGGCTGCTGCTGCTGCGCCCCTTAAAAGTCTTAAGGGAACGGTGAAGGCCGAAGGTGACAAAGTTACATTTGTCGACGACGCTGACCAAAAGAGCTGGGATGTCATGAACCCCGAGAAGCTGAAAGGCCACGAAGGCCATCACGTTCAGGTCAAAGCTCACGTTTATGCAGACAAGAATCAAATTCACGTCATGAGCGTCAAGATGCTGAAAAAGGCAGCCTCCTCGATGTAATGGCTGCTGGTTCAGGTTCAAGGGCGGCTACGGCCGTCCTTTTTTCTTGTACTCTGGTTGCAGCATGTCCGATCTACTCAGAGCAGTTTCACAGCACGGCTATTTGCTGCTCTTCCTTATCGTTTTCGCGGAAGCTGTCGGGCTACCCGCCCCCGCTGCTTTAGCGCTGGTTGCCGCCGGTTCCGCCGCTGCTGCCCATGTTTTGAGCGCGCCCGTCGCATTTTTGGCCGCCATCACCGCCACGCTTCTCGGCGACACGTTTCTGTTTTTGCTTGGCCGCAAAACCGGGTGGGCATTTCTCGGATTTATCTGCGGCGTGTCTTTGAATCCAGAAACCTGCATCCTTCGGTCGGCTGAATCCTTTTATAAGCACGGTCGCACTACATTGCTTTTTATTAAATTTATTCCCGGCGTGAACACCATGGCAGCCCCGCTCGCCGGCAGCATGAAAATGAGGCTGTCACAATTTTTACAGCTTGATTTTGTCGGTGCCTGCTTCTACATCCTGGCTTACGGTGGCGCGGGTTACATTTTTCGTGACTTTGTGTCTCACGTCACCCATGGCCTGGAGACGGGAAGCCACA
>QHZX01000273.1 GCA_003224835.1 Acidobacteriota bacterium
AAGGGCATCCAAGAAGGCGGTGCGCCTTGCCCGAATTGTTCAGGAGCGCGGTCGTATTTTCTTCAAAATCAAAAATCGGCTCGATCCCAAATTTCTGCCCGAACTCGTGGGCTACTCGCCGGACCGAAAGAGTCTCCGGTCCGGTCAGGTTCAATATGAGCGGTGGAGACTGGCAATGCACGAACGACCTGAGGCACATCGAATTCGCGTCTCGCTGCCAGATGACATTCACATACCCCATCCGCAGATCGATTGGCCGCCGATCAAAGACTGCCAGTCCAATATCCACCAGCACTCCGTAGCGAAGTTCGACCGCATAATTCAAACGCAGAATTGTCACCGGCGTGCCCCATCGTTGGGAACCGTATTCGAACATGCGCTCGCGTCCCAGCGCGGACTGCGCATATTCGCCTTTCGGTTCAACCGGAGTGGACTCGACAGCACCACCCTCGTGCACATCCGTAAGCGGATATACGTTGCCGGTAGAAAACGCGACGATCCGAGAGCTGCGATATCGTTCTGCAACCAAGCCCGGAACAAATGTATTCATAGCCCAGGTCAAGTATTCGGAACCGCTAGTCCCAAATTTGCGCGCGGCCATAAACAGGACATTTGCGGCATCGGGAAGTTTGCCGAGCGCGCCAGGTTCAAGCAGGTCGCAAGAAATAGTTTCAATGTTCTGAGAAGAGAATTGAGCACGAAGCTCTTCATCAGAAAATCGCGAAACTGCGATAATTCGTTTGCGCGAGCCCGCCAGATCGGCGGCCCTGCGAGCGAGTGCAGCCAGGCTCGGGCCCATTTTTCCGCCAGCGCCCAAAATCAGCAGATCGCCCTCGATGGCCCTCATCGCGGAGACATCCTCCGCAGTCGGCCGCGACAGCCGCCCTTCGAGATCCTGCACTGAAGTGATAACCGGCATCATCCGAGCTCAAATCCAGCAATTGCATATACCATGTCGTTCCGCCCAAGCAGTGGCCGGCCGCGCGTCATGCGAGTCAGGCAGCGCTGCCGGACGAAGCCCAATTTCGAAGCAATCGCAACTGCATCTCTGTTGGCTGGAAACAAATCCCAGAACCAACGATCCTGCGGCGATGCATCGATCAACTCACTTATCAGTGCCTGAGCGGCGGGCCCATCTGACGCAACACACGGGCCGAGATATCTGGCTGTTCGACCGTCTCTTGAAAATAGAAATCCATTTGCGCTCTTGTAAATGTCGCTTCTTTTCGAGAGCATTTCGAGCAGTTCTGATCGATCGACTCCAACGGCTTCCCGATCCAGATCGTGTACGTAGCGGTGGAATTTATGTGCGCTTCGCGTCAATCCCGGAGATCCCGTCCGAGTCCATCTCTCAATCGCCTGTTCCGAACTGAAGCCTAATTTTTCGTACAGCGGACGTCCCTGGTCCGTCGCGTCCAGCTTGACAGTTTTCACTCCCATTGAATCTGCGCGATCAAGGGCCTCAGCGAGCAAGCGACGAGCAAAACCTCGACCGCGATATTCTGCGTTGGTCAGCACCATTCCAATCCACGCGAGCCGTTGGCCGTAGCACACCAGAGTGGTAGTCGAAACCAGCCGTCCGTCAGCTTCTATTCCGAAGCATCCCTCCGGCGCAAGTTCCATCAGCATGGACCAGTCTTCCACCGTCTGGTTCCAGCCGGCTGAAGCCGAAAGCTCAAACGCGGCCGCAAGATCCCCCGAGTTCAGGAGTCGCAGTTGTTCTGCTGAAACTGCCATAGCAATCATTGGATCTGCCCACTTCTTCTCCCATTCAAACGAGATGAAGCCCCCGTAATTTATTTTTCGCAGCTCGCTTACAATCTCCGGCAACGGAAGCCTTCCCTCCCCTGTAAGTACCGGTTCCCACTTCCCTTCTCGGCAATCCAAATCTCTCAGGTGGACGTGTCTAAGAGTACTGCCGAAGACACCGGCAACTCCGATTGGCTGCTCACCCCCATCGCTCAACGCATTAGCCGGATCCCACACCACACCCGTCGTTGAGTCCCCGAACACTCGCAGTATTTCCATTGTTTCCGCGGAGGATGCGAAATCGCCGTGTGTTTCCAACCAGACCGCAACCCCAATCTCTCGGATTTCCTCTGCGAGTTGCCGAATTCCATCCGCGATCCAGCCGCGCGTTGAATCGCGGTCAGCACCCGGTTGTATTTTGTCGCCGAAGACCCGAATTCCCGGCGACCCTAACGCGGCCGCAAGTTCTGCCATTCGCCTTCCCTCGTCCAACCAACGCCGACGCTCCTGAGGATCAGAAAAATGAAACCGGCAACTAGTGCCAACGCATGCTATGAAGAGCCCACGATCCGCGATCCCTCTCCTCGCGTCGGCCAATGCTCCACCCTGGAACACCGGCAACTTCCACAACGAATCTTCTCCTTCCAGAAATCGCAGTTCGACTCCTTCATACCCAGATGTCACCGCCATTTGTGTCACTTGCCCCAAACTCCAATCTGGGCAGGCCAAAGTTGAAAAACAAATCTTCATTTTTAGGTCATCAACTCCAACATTTCCGTCTTGACCCGGTTCTGCACAGTCCTGCCGTTAAAGAAGTTCTCCAGATCGTCAATGACCGTCTGGGCAATTTGGCGGCGAACATGCAGTCCGCCTCCGGCAATGTGCGGGGTGATCATTGCCCCCGGCATTTTGCGCAACGGGTGCTTCAGGGGCAAAGGCTCTGCAGGATCCGTCACGTCCAAAGCGCAGCGGAGACGCTTCCGCCGGACTTCTGCCGTCAACGCCTTAAGATCAACCAGGCCGCCTCGCGCGATGTTAATGATTACCGCGCCGTCGGGCAGGAGTTCCAACGCTTTGACATTGAGCATGCCACGAGTCTCATCAGTGAGTGCGGCAGTCAGGATCAGGACTTCCGCCTTCTGCAATAGGGGCTTGAGAGCTGAAAAAACGACCGGATAATCTTTCGTAAAAGTTCGAGAGGCAAAAGGGTCGTACACCGTCCATCGCAGACCGAATCCGCGCATCAGATCCACTAGCGCACGCCCCACGCGACCAAAGCCGATCATCGCTACTTCACGTCCAACGATGAATTCCTCGGTCCCACTTGCATGCACCTCGGAGTAAATGCTGTTCGATTTGCGAATTCCCTCGCGATACCTGTCAACATTTCGCACACAATAAAGAAGGAATGCTGCGCCGAGTTCGGCGGTGGCGCTGGCCATCGGCTCTGCCGCGTTGGTGATAGTGAGAGCATCAAATAATTCGGCGGCAAAACGCGACTTCACCTCTCCGCCACAATGCGCGATCATGCGCAATTTGGGGGCGATGCGCGGTAGGTCTTCAGTAAAATGCGGGCTGTCCCACGTGGTTACCAGAGCGTCGGCGTGCTCGAGTCTGCGTTTGAAAGCGGCGCTGACGTTTCGGCTACCGTCCCGTTCCCACTCGAATAAGGTATCGAGTTGGTTTTCCTGCGGTGAAGAAAAGAACGAGCCGAACAATTCGCGTCCTGCGGAAACCAACAGTCGGGGCCGCATGGGGGAACAGTGTACCATTCGACGCCTGTCAATTAATTACCTTTGTTTATTATTGGCTTCCAATTGGGTGGAAAAGACAGTATAAGAAAGCACTCATGGGCAGCGCCAATCAAATTGATTATTCGGTAATAGCGATCTACGGGCTGCTCATGGTCATCGTCGGTCTATATGTAATGCGCTTTAACCGGGGGGCGGCGGAATACTTTCGCGGTGGGAGCAGGATTCCCTGGCTGGTTGCCGGCCTAAGCTGTTTCATGTCCGGTTTCAGCGCCTGGACTTTTACTGGTGCTGCCGGCGTCGCGTATCGGGCAGGTATTGCAGCGGTCGGATTGTATATCGGTAATGCACTCAGTTTTTTGTTGGGATGCTTCGTTTTCGCAGCGCGCTGGCGCCGCAGCCGCGTCACCACTGTAATGGAATACCTGTCCGATCGGTTTAATCCAGTTACTCATCAGACATTTTCCTGGGTCACAATTTTCTTTCAGTTGTTCACTAGCGCCAGCACCTTATATGGATTAAGCCTGTTTATTTCTTCAGCATGCGGATTGCCTGTGAAATGGACCATCATTGGTGCCGGGACTCTAATCGTTTTTTATTGCGTTGTGGGGGGACTCTGGGCAGTCGTTGTCACTGATTTTCTGCAAGCTTCAATCCTGATGCCATTTTGCCTGGTGCTGGTAATTACGGCTCTATCGCGTGTGGGTGGCGTTGGCGGACTGATCCATTCATTGCCTCCGGAGATGAAGACGCTGCGCTTTTCCGGGGAATTCGGCTGGATCTACATCGTCTCGTGGACCATCATGGTTTCTTTCGGGTACAACACCAGCGCCATGGCGCAGCGATATTTCAGTGTCGACGATGAGCGCTCGGCACGAAAAGTGGCGCTGTTGTGTTGTTGCCTGTTTTTTGTTGGCGCTTTTCTGTGGTTTCTACCGCCGATGGCGATGCGCATCATCTATCCTGACCTGCACGCTGTCTGGCCTGGGCTCGCAAATCCCAGCGAGGCTTCTTATGCAGTTGCGAGTCTCACTCTGCTTCCACACGGTTTGATCGGAGTCATGCTGGCTGCGATGTTTAGCGCAACCATGGCCAATCTTTCCGCCCAATTCAATCTCAAATCCGCGATTCTTTCCAAGGATGTTTACCAGAGGCTGTTTCGGAAAAGCGCCGGCGAACGGGAATTACTGATGGTTGGCTGGCTGACGACTTTTTTGATCGGGGCCACAACTACGGTGATGGCTGCGGCCATGGCAGCGAGTGGCAAGAGCGTATTTCAAATCATGCTCACGTTCAATACTCTGATGTCCCTGGCGTATGGCCCGCCGGCGTTACTGGGCTTAGTGGTACGGCGGACTCCGCCATGGTCTGGACTTGCATCGTTCATGACTGGACTGGTACTGGGGGTTCTGGGGGCATTCGTTTTCGACTGGTCGCTGATTCAGCAGGTAGCGATCATTATTCCATCGTCCTTTGGAGTATTTTTCTTGAGCGGATTTTTCGATCGGGGAGATAATCCGGGGCGCGCCCGCCTGTTCAAAAAGCTCAACACTCCAGTTGATATCGCAAGCGAATTAAAAGATTCTCCGGATTACACCACTGTGGTATTCCGCTTTCTGAGCCGCACTATCGCCTGCATAGGCCTGCTTAGCCTGCTGCTGCTGTTCTCAGCGCCAGCATCTCAACGCGCGACAGTTCTTTGGTTTGTGGGACTCACGCTCTCAATCAGCGTGGCATTACACTTCGTCCGCGCTGTCAGCCCGGTGCCGGTCAATGACGACCGCAAATACGGGGAAGCACTTCCCATCTCATCATCCAACCAATAAGCGGCGCTTTATGCCTTAATTTGCAACAAGCGCGCAGCGTTCTGGTTGTAAACCTTGTGCAGGATCGACTCCGGCAATTCGATGCCATAAATCCGCCACCTGCCTTGGGGCGGCACTTTTGCGGGTGCGTAGTCGAAATATTCATCGCAGGTTTCCAGAAATCTGAAATAGATTTCGTAAAGCTTCTCGTTGAAGACCTGCTGCGGAAACTCGTCCCCGTGGGGCGTCGCGTCGGTGCCGAAGAGAATGCGATCTTGATATTTGTCAAAGAATCGACGCGCAGTTCGGGGCTGCCGGCCAAGTTCCCCGATACGGGCGGCAATGTCCACCGTCATATTGGGAAAGCGATCAAGATTTTCTGCCACATTGGCGAGATTTTCTGAGAAGTTCCCCACGTGCAGCACGATAAACTGCGTTTTGGGATGGCGGGCGAACACGCGATTACGCGCTTCCAGTAACTCCGCATTGCTCGGA
Organism: Acidobacteriota bacterium; assembly: GCA_003224835.1. Lineage (GTDB taxonomy): Bacteria > Acidobacteriota > Terriglobia > Terriglobales > Acidobacteriaceae > Gp1-AA145. The sequence continues at coordinate 5,801 of QHZX01000273.1, forward strand.
AAATCGTGATCGTGAAATGACCAATCAGGATGGTTGTTCAGCTCTTCGTAACGTTCGTTAAAGCGATCGGTTGGAGTGAAGAAAGCAACCGGATCAGAGACGTGAATCGCCACCGGCATATTCAATTGCCCACAAGCGTCCCACATCGGATCAAAGCGTGGATCATCAATCTTCACCAACTTACCGGAGGTGATGTTCTCTCTCAGATAAAGTCCGAGCGTCTTCAAGATCTTCAGACCCTTGGCGCCAGCTCGATGCGCACTCTCAATTTCGTGGGCCTGAATGCGAGGGTAATCCGGCTCTAGAAATTTCGAGTAGCATGGCTCAGTAAAGGTGATAAATCGTCCGGGATGCGCTTTGTCGTACCTTCCAATTGCCTCCACCAAGCCGGCGTCGTAGCCGCCGGTAAGGTTCACCATAGCGTGAAGATTCTTTCGATCCATTACCGCCAGCAGTTCGTCTGGCGTGCCGAGATATTTTCTGTCCGGCGAAAGCTCGACGCCATTCTCCGACTTGGCCGAAACCGTGATGTGGGTATGTATATCGATAGCGGGAAACCGAGCTCGCTCGACACGTGTCTCATGAACCTGAAGCATGCTCTTCGGTTCATAATCGGCCAAGGCCAGGCGCTCAGCGGGAGCGGACGTTTGCTGCGCAGGAGACTCCTGAGCACGAGCGGGTTTTGTAAGTGCAAAAGCCCGTGCCGCGCCGCCTTGAACTGAAGCGCCTAGTGCGAAACCCAATCCGCGAAGCCACTGTCGCCTGCTACTCATTTGCCATCTCCTGAAGAATTGTGTTTTCCATCCGAAGCCAAAGGGACATGCAGAGTAAAACTCTGCACCACACGATTGATCACGCCGCTCTCTGATGGCGAATCAGGGCGGAGACCTTCTTCCATGCAACGAAAAAATGCCAGCAGCTGGCCAATGACTACATCGATTACAGGAGAAGCGTCGTCGCCTGATTTTGCCAAGCCCGGGCACTCGATCAAGATGTCGCGCTTGCGAAGCAAATCAGCAGGAACGATGTCTCCAATTACCAGCTTCATCATGCCGAGGCCCTTCTGATCGAGCTCTCGGACCAGGTCACATTCGTATGCCCTGCCAGTAGACTCCGAAGACAAAAAACAAACTACCAACGTGTCGTCGTGGACGAAGCTCATTGGCCCATGCCGCAATCCCAAATATGTTTCAGGCATCGCCCAAACTTTTCCGGCAGTCATTTCAATCATTTTCAACGCAGCCTCTCGAGCTGCGCCAAATCTTGCTCCAGTCCCTAGGAAGACCACTCGTTTGAAGTTGGATCTTGCGACCATCGCGAGTGTTCCGAAATGCGTTTCTATTAAGCGCGAAACGATTGAGCTCAACTGGAGGCACTGCGCCTGATAAAGGTTAGTCGAATAAATGAAACCCAGTGACTGTGCGGCGATAACGAGATTGGTGAAGCTGCTGGTCATCACCAGACTGCGGTCATTGGTTCCGTCATCGAGGGCGACAACCTGGACACGCGAATCATCGTGAAACTTTGTCGCTAATTTTCCGCCCGCATTGCAAGTAACGACCAGATGGCGAAGCTCGGGATCGCGCTCCAGCAGCAGCGACAACGCGCCTACGCTTTCAGGACTATCACCCGATCGCGCGAGCGAAATCACCAACCCCGGCCGTTCCGGCGGCAGGGGATTTGCCGGCGAAATCAGGAAAGCGCCTCCGCCAATGGCCAACGCGTTGACCCCAAGCTGCTTTTGTAACGGAAGGCGGACGCAATCGCCCGCGTATTCTGAACTTCCTGAGCCGGTCAGGACCACGAGCCTTGCGCCCTTTAGACACTCCCGCAGTTCAGTCGTGCGCTCTAACATTTGCTGGGCAGTGCGGATCCAAGTGGCAGGTTGCTGCAGAATTTCATGTAGTGTATGGAAGTACCCGCGACCGTGTTGTTCTTCAGCCGGCGCGTTTAGCAATTTCGCAGCTTCCGGCTGACGTTCGCAAACTTCGTGCACCCAGTCTGCCAACGCATTTGGGGTACTGAAAGTCAATTGGCCCTTTGCAACCCACGCAAAACAATTAAATTCCGGTGCCACCGACGCACTTGCATTAAGGCTCGGCTGTTCCCGGCCGCAACCTGGGAGTGGCGATATCTTCCAGCTCGTCGTGGCCGAGTAATGAACCATGCCACAGACTGCCGCCAAATGTGGATATATAAATTTTGTTTCTGTCCGCGGGATCAGGAATCACCCTGTATCCCCATTTGAAATTAAATCCCGGAATCCTCGACCAATGCTCACCGCGATCGCTCGATCGCCACGCAGACGATTCAAAGCCTGACGCATAAACAACATTCGCATCGTGAGGATCGAAGGTCACATCGTACACGTGCCGGTCGCCGTCAAAAATCTGCCGCCAGCTCTGGCCACCATTCTCAGACAGAAAAATTCCGCCACCATCTCCGTGTGTCCCTGAAGCGCGCGCCCAGGCCGCGAGATACAGACGCTCCGGCGATTTGGGGTCGGGACTGAGGGCATTCGGACCATTCACACCACTGGGAAGCGAAACTAGTTCCCAGTGCTCTGCCGCGTCTTTAGAACGGTAAAGGGCGCCGTCATAGGGAGTGCCGATACTTCCATCCTCGGAACGGCGCGCGATTACCACGTACAAAGTCCCGTCGGAAGCTTGCGACAAGCGCCACGCAAACGGCTGCTTCTGCGTGATTCCCTGATTTTTCAGCTTCCAGGATTTGCCGCCATCGCTGCTCTTGTAAACTCCGCGGCCGAAACCGGCGACGTATAAAACCCGCGCATCCGTCGGACTGTTCGCATCCAGAAGAATGTGCGTGGCGGCAGTCTCGTCCATGCCGGCGTTCGATTTTCGCCAGGTTTTTCCGCCGTCGTCGCTTACGCATACGCCGCCTTTGAATTTTGCGGGGTCCGTGTGCCGCCACATCTTCGGCCGAGGCAAATCGTGGGTGTAGCTATTCACGCTCCACATTCGACCGCGCACCTTGGGATCAAACACAACCCAGTAGGTCGTATTCAACCATTCGCGTGGCACTCCTGCGGTCGAACTCTGCCAACCCGCGCCACCATCTTCGCTGCGGAAAAGACCGATGTCTGTGTAGGTAAGGAATTGCCGGTTAGAGTCGAAAGGATCGAAGTGAATACCGTAGATGTTGGTGACATCGAGCCCGGTGCTCGTCCACTCCCCGTCTGACGCTTTGCGGGAATACATGGCCCACCAGCTTGCTCCACCATCGCTGGTCTTCATTGTTCGCCCAAGGTCTGTGCCGTAGGCAAGGTTCGGATCCTGATCGGCAACCGCGAGTTCGAGAGGGTTCTCTCCCCAGACAACTCCGAAGCGCGCGGTGATCCACGCATCGTGCACGTTTGGCGCCGCCGAACTGGATTCCTTCCAGACCAGTTGCCAGGATTCACCGGC
>QHZX01000274.1:0-5607 GCA_003224835.1 Acidobacteriota bacterium
GGGGTACGCGATTAAATATCCCCCCGTGGGACCAATAATCTGCGCGATTCCGCCCAATCCATGTGGGCTGAAGACCGGAAATCCCATCGCACCTTCTACCAAATACAAAGACAGAGCAGCAAAACCACGTCGGCTACCTAAGGCCAATCCGACCAATAGCACGCCAAAATTCTGCACCGTCATTGGCACCGGTGTACCTGGCAAAGGAATATAGATTCTTGCGCACAGCGCGACAAAGAGGCTGGCGCTTACGACAATCGCAATCTGGGTCGCGATTTCAAGTGCGCGATTACGCGAGCTTACGACCTGCGTCGCTGATGATGACATTTGGCGTAACCTCTCCTCGGGATTTAATGCCAGTCCCCGGCTTCGTGCTCCGCTTCGTGGGGCAGGTTCTCAGCCCTCTTCAAGCGTTTTCGCACCTGAATATACGCGGACAACCCGGCCCAGACCACGGCCCCGCCGGCGACAGCTACGATCAAAAACCACCAGAACATCCGCACGATATCTAAGGATACCAAAACGCAACTTCGGCTGACCTGTGCGCGTCGCGGTGCAGCGTCCTGATTTAGTTTCTTTGCGACTCCGCGGTTATTCTTCTGCGCCCTCTGAGGTGAAATCTCTGATCCACTCGACTACTTGCCCGACATCAGCCTCTCAATCTCATCCGGTGATTGAGCCAGGGACTCACTCATGTGGATCAACTTCCCGTTGCTGTCCACGTAAAACATGTCTTCAATGCGGACGCCGATTTTTTCCTCGGGAATGTAAATTCCGGGCTCGATGGTGAATACCATCCCGGGACCAAGAGGAACCGAATAGTCGCCAGCATCGTGCACATTCAAACCGACATAGTGCCCCAGCCCATGGAAGAAATATTTGCCCAGCGGTTCACCATGCAGGTCTTTCCCGTGCGTATTGATGTAATTGACGGCAACATCGTGAATCGAATCCGGCTGGTTGCGCTGCAAATGCGACTTTCCTGACTCAAAGGCGGCAATCGCGGCTTTTTGAGCGCCGAGAACGATCTCATAAATCTCGCGCTGGCGGGCCGTGAACTTTCCTGACGCAGGTACCGTACGGGTAATGTCAGACGCGTAAAGTGAGTACTCTCCCGCCGCATCCATCAGCACTAAATCGCCATTTTGAATTGTCGCGGAATCGTCTGAATAATGCAGGACCGTCGAATTGATGCCTGTACCCACAATGGGTGCGTACGCCGGGCGCTCACAACCGCATTTACCCCACTCGTACTGCAGGAGCGCAGAAATTTGACGTTCAGTCCCGCCCGGCTTGATTGCCCGAATCGCAGCTATATGTGCCGCAACTGAAGCGTTGACGGCTTTGCGTATGAGTTCGATTTCCGCGGAATCTTTTACCGTGCGCAACGATCCGAGCAATGGCCGTACGTCGGTATAGGTCGTGCCCACCGGGAAAGCATTTGCCGTCTGGAGCCATTGCAGAGCTTCTTGTGAATTGGAATGCTCGCCTGGCGCGGGAACGTCAGTGTAGATGGAGGTCCTGGCTGGTACCAGTTTCACCAGCTCATCGCGCAAATTGTCCAGCGACTCGACATGCTCGAAGCCGGTGATCTTCGCGGCTTTCGGATCATCCGACCCTAGCTTTGGTCCCGTCCATTTTTCCTGTGAATAGTTACGCTTTGGCAGAAATAGGATTTCTGTGTATGCCCGTGCCGGCTCATTGTTTTTTGCCTCTCGCGCGGCCGCGATCAGCACAGCGGCTCCAGGCTCCGGCCAGCCAGTCAGGTAAAAAAAATTGTCATCCGGACGGTAACCGTAAAGGTCGTTTGGACCTTCGGCTTCAGGTGGCGCGAAGACTAGAGCCAAACCCCCGTCAAGTTTGGCGGACAGCTTTTCACGTCGCGCACGATAGTCGGAGGAGGCCTGGTGCTCTAACGCCCCTGCAACTAAGCAAGAGGCCGAGAACAACATGGCAACAGCGAATATCTTTCTCATCATTTAATTTTTATTTCCCTGAAATGGACTTACTCGCGGCGATGAATGCGTCGACGTTGGTTTTGTCCACCAGCGCTGATCCAGTATCAACGAAAGCTGGTAACGGCGCGAATGTGTCGTGTGCCCAGTCCGCGTCGAGCGCCTTGGGTGGTTGATGATGCAAATTGTCGAGCATCATCAGGCCGACATAAGCCATGGTGTAGGGCTTCTGGGAAATAGTGGCGGCAATCACGCCCTTTTGAATCCATTGCAGCGTATCGGGATCGGTATCCATTGCGATAATTGCTCGGCCTTTAATGTTGTAATTCGCCAGGACTCCCGCTACTTCTTTTCCCGACAAGGCCTCCAGGCATACGAATCCATCAATGTGCTCTTTTTTGTCGTTCGCCAGGAATTGATTCGTGGAATCGAATGCGATACGCGGGTCGCCCTTAATGTCGATTATGTGGGTAAGCTTAATCTGAGAACCCTCAATTGCGTCCTTGTATCCGTGTAAGCGCTCATTGAGGTTCGATTGCGAAGGCATGGTGTAAACCACAACTGAGCCTTTGCCTTTCATCTCCTGAACCAGTCGCTTGCCGCCCGTTAGGCCGGCCTGATAGTTGTTGGTACCAATAAAAAACAGGCGCTTACTGTTAGGCGCATCTGAGTCTATAGTGATCACGGGAATGCCGGCAGCAATCGCTCGGTCAATGGAATCTTTAAGCGGCGTCGGATCGGCAACAGAAACCATGATCCCGCTGGGCTTTTTCTGGATTGCATTCTCGAGGGTGTCGCGCTCCGCCGCTGCATCGTAGGTGTCAGGGCCCTGAAACGCGGCTCCCACCCCCAAGTGAGTGGCCGCTTGGCCGAGCCCAGCACTCGCGCTCTGCCAATACGGCACTTTAATATTTGTCGAAATCAAAATGTAAGTTTCGCCGCTGTGTCCTGTTCCGCAACTCGGGAGCAGAACCAGCACGCCCGCCAACCACACTGAAAGAGCTAGATTTCGGTAATTCATAGAGTCCTCCCTGAACGCAATGAAGCGAAACGCATTCTACCTCTGCGGTGGTCAGAAAGGAAGGATTCGGTTCAGCGAAAACTGCGACTGCTCAGACCCCAACTGGGAAAGGCTTCGAATGGCTCTCTGCCGAACTCAGGGACAATCCCGTAAAGCGTCCCTGCAGCAGGGACATTAATCCGGTGTACCAGTAACCAACCACAAACAACATAAGGAATGGAACTGTGAGGTAATTCTCGTTCTGTAACGCGTAGGAAACCGTCAGCGCGAAATAACTGCCTATCAGTATTTCGACCCAGGGTACCCAGCCCAAACGCTTGCGATACTTTGTGACTTGAACTTTATCTCTCTTGGATTCCACCCGGTATTTAGGTGTGCGGGCGAATGCACTCTGTTTTCCGATTAGCGCCTCGATCACAGCGCAGGTATTGGTTACCGTCAGTCCGATTCCGAGCGCCATCAGGAATGGCAAATACAGCAGAGCCCGTGGCCAAGTCTTCGGAAATAATTCCCGCTGTGAAACCAGGTAAAAACTGGAAATCGAAAATGTTGACGCGAGGAATAAAGGTACGTCGATGTACAGCATCTGAAACCAGCCCTGATAAAACCGAATGACCATAGCTGGCAGCAGCAGGACCGATAGCACAACCATCAGCGGGTAGCTCAGGTTCGCGGTCAGGTGGTACCAGGATTCGAGCTTCACGCGAAATGGTTGATCACTCGCCAACACACGCGGCAAAATCTTCTTTCCCGTTTGAATTAGCCCCTTTGCCCAGCGCGCTTGCTGGGTTTTGAAGGCAGTCATCTCGACCGGCAGCTCGGCAGGGCATTCGACGTCCTGACGATAGATGAACTTCCATCCCTTCAATTGGGCGCGGTAAGAGAGGTCAGTGTCCTCAGTAAGCGTGTCGTGCTGCCAGCCCCCAGCATCTTCAATGGCCTGACGCCGCCAAACCCCGGCAGTTCCATTGAAGTTAAAAAACACGTTGCTGCGCGCGCGGCCGGAGTGTTCCAGCACAAAATGACCATCGAGCAAAATGGCTTCAACTTCGGTCAGAAAAGAATAATGGCGATTGATGTGTGTCCATCGGGTCTGTACCATGCCGACGTTTGTTGAGGTGAAGTGATGAATCGTGTGCTGAAGAAAATCCGGTGGCGGAACGAAATCGGCATCGAAAATCGCGACAAACTCTCCAGTCGCTGATCTCAACCCTTCATGCAAAGCGCCCGCTTTGAACCCGGCGCGGTTGGTCCGGTGGTGATAAGCGATCGGGTGCCCCTGCGCAGCGTAGTGCTCGACCAGTCCTCGAGCAACATCGACTGTCTCATCCGTTGAATCGTCCAGTACCTGGATTTCCAGCTTCTCGCGCGGGTAATTGAGCCGGCAAACTGCCTGCAGTAGACGTTCGACCACAAACTGCTCGTTGAAAATCGGAAGCTGCACGGTCACGCGAGGCAGCTCGGGAAATTTCTGATCTGGCTCGGTCGTTCGATTCTTCTTATTTTTGTAGTAGAGATATACCAGCGTGTATCGATGGATCCCGTACGTTGCCAGCAGAATTAGAACGAAGAAATATGGGACCAGCAGGCATAGGTCAAAAGTATTGATCTCATAGATCCCCTTGAATGTCTTGTCCAGAAAATGTTGACGAAAGTATTGCGAAAGCCCGTGCTGGGCGAAGAAAACCGCAAAGATAGAAGTCGGTAAATACATCGTGGAATAGGAATCCAACTTCCCGGGAAACGGTAGTCGGCACTCTTGAGACGTACATTGTACCGAATGCGACGGGTTTACGGGGAACTCTCGTCTGAGTACACACTCGCCATTTTTGTGCAGTTCGCCTGTTCCTTGCGGACTAGGCCGCTCTGCTGGCGGATTTAGCCGCGAGATTTGCGTTGGGGCGAAATCTTTTAGCTGCCAGAGTCGTCAGCACCATAAAAAGCCCCAGCACAGCAAGTTGTGCCACCAGGAATGGTGCTTCTTTTTGCGTAGGCGCCGCAGCCTTTAATGCTGGCATTTTTTCAAACGATTGCACTACAAGAACAAAAACATTGAAATATAAGGCCATTGATGCGGTAATCGCATACGTCTTTCGCCACGCAAGATGCAGCGGGTAACGCACCAAAATGGCAACGCCCAGCACTACTAGCGAGATAATCCCCAGCTTGATTGCCGGAGTCACGCCTTTAAATGGAAATCCGAATCCGGTTACGCTGGTCAGCACCGTAGTTGTCAGGAACACCGCTGTCCACCCGTCCAGGCGTTTGTTGTTCAGCATTCCGTAGAGAACCACGAATCCAGAAACAATCCCAATCAGACTGATGAGCACGTGGATGACTGTGTAAGTCTGCAGGCTCAGACCAAAAACCATGGCGGGGTTTCCTTTCAATTTTTCGAGGGAATTGCGGGCGGTGTGATAGTACGCTCAGCCGGGAGAAATTGCTACCGCACGCTGCGGGAGTGAATTCGTCATCGCAAAAAAAGCGCGTTGTATTCACCTATGACCTGCTGCCATGCAAATTTTGCAAACCAGTTTGGGGACGCTTCATGGTTATATTGCTCGGATCTGGTTTCGCTGCATCGCTCCACGATTGCCTTCGCCAGACCTGCAGAGTCTTCCGCCCGAACCA
>QHZX01000274.1:5614-9934 GCA_003224835.1 Acidobacteriota bacterium
TATCGAAGGCCACTACCGGTTTCCCGAGCGCCAATGCCTCAAGTAATACATTGCTGAAACCTTCACGGCGAGATGGAACAACTAACAAATCCCCGTGCAAGATATACGACCACGGGTTCTGCTGGAATCCTACGAAGCTTACAAATCCTGTGAGGCCGTGCTGTTGTACCTGCTCAGCGAGAGCGGCTTTAAGAGGTCCGTCTCCTAATATAGTGAGCCGCACGGTCGGAAGACATTCGATAACCTTCGGAATCGCCGCAAGCAGCAGATCAAAACCTTTCTCAATTGATAACCGGCCCGCGGCCACCAGATGGGGTCCCGCGCCCGAGTAGAGATTTGCGTCACTTCTCCCCAGTTCACGCACTCGATCACAATCGACAGGATTGTAGATTCTCAGCACTTTCTGCTCCGGCAAGTGGAACTGCTCTGTCATTTCTTCGACCATCGAATCAGACTGGCACACAACAACATCAATGCATCTATAGAGACATCGATACACAAGTCTCCACACCTTCGGATATCGGCTCTCGCAACTCAGACGGACACTTAGTACCGACGACTCACGGACCAGCAACCTCATGGCTCGCGGCAATACCGGCCGAGTCACCGCCAGCAACGCCAGGTTCACGCCTCCTGAGGAAAGAATGGCACGAGGACGGATATTCCAAATTACCCGTACGAAGCGCCACATCAGCAACAGAAACCCGGGAAGTGTGCGAGCGCGCCGGGAGCCGCTGAGAATGTGCACGATAACGTCGTCGGGTATCTGGCAGAAAAATTCGCCTTCGGCCCGAAGCAGCACAAGATGCGGTTCGAAAAGTCCGCGGTCCAAATGGCGAAGAAGGGTTAGGAAAACTCGCTCCGCGCCACCTCCTGTCAAGGCACCAATTTGAAAGATAATTTTCTTACGATGATTCGCAACCATCCACACCTGAGAATCCATCTCTCAGGCGAATAGCGATACATTACGGTTGGGCTGTCCCCAGCCCTTCGTGCTACCTACAACTGATGCGACCTAGTCGCCGAATCTCACTGCGGCGCGGGCCTTCGCCTTAGCCGCTTCCTCTTCGCGGTTCTTAGGTGGCGCAGTGGTTTCGAGTGCGCGCAGCAGTCGGCTGGAGGCAACAGAGACCTCTTCGATCGCAGTCAGGAACGCGGCCTCGTTCGCGTTGGAGGGTTTCGTAAAGCCGCTGATTTTTCTTACGAACTGGAGTGATGCGGCCCGGACTTCGTCGTCAGTGACCGGCGGATCGAAGTTGAAAAGCGTTTTTATGTTTCTGCACATAAGGGTTGTCCTGGAGATATTTTATTGCAGAATTTGGGGTCTCACGCCGACGCTGACTCAGGAAGGAAGTTTTCCTCTTCAATGCCATTTCAGATGTGGCCCAATTGCTCGCGCTATTTTTTTAGAAGCGCGTTCAAGCCGGCTCGTGCGATGGCCTCATCGATTTCCGACTTCGCTCCACTAGCGGAGATGCCACCGACAATCTGCCCGTCAACAATGATGGGCACACCGCCCTGATTGGGGAAAAAATCGGGAAATGCCAGCGCCTCAACGCTGCCTTTTTTTATGGTGTCTGCCGCGTCCTTCGATGGACTCTTGTAAAAGGCCGCGTGCCGTGCCTTCTTCTGTGCCCAGGTGATGGTATTCAAAGGCGCGCTGTCCGCCTTTTCCAGAAAGAGAAGGTTTCCGCTTTCATCCACAACACAAATGGTCACCTCCACGTTTTGGCGCTGTGCCTCGGCTTCGGCAGCCGCGACCATAGTCTTGATCGCTGACAAATTCAAATATTTCTTGCTGGGAAGCTCAGTGGAATTTGCCGCCACGATCACGCTCAAAATCAGAACGATGTGTTTGAACATAGTCAGGGATGCTAGCACCTGGTAGTGCAGTTTTCCACATCAGGGTGCCGCATCCTTCCCGCGTTCTTTGCGGGAGGGTGGGGGACTTTGACTTTCCAACACTCACCGCGCATCTAACCGGCGTGCGAAATTTCGAAATCCTCTTTGACCAGGCCGAAGCCTCCAATTCCCCCGACAGTGCGAAGCAAGACCCTGCCTACCAACAATATGGGAGCCTTGCCTTTCCCGCTCTCCCATCCGATCGTCCCTGGATTTACTCCAATTTCGTGCAATCGCTCGATGGCATCGTATCTTTCAAAGGACGCCATGCCACTGGCGGCGATATTTCCCAGCTCGCAGAAGACCGCTGGCTCATGGATTTTCTCCGCGTGCATTCGGACGCCGTCCTGCTCGGCATAAACACGCTCATAGAAGAGACCCAGCTTTTGGGAAATCGCGGCCCGGTTTACGCGATTGAGGATCCGGCACTCCGCCGCCTGCGCGATAAACTCGGACGCACCACGCAAAAGAATGTTTTCGTCACCGGCGCAGCGGCCCTCAATCTGAGTGAATATCAAGTTTTCGATGCCGCCGCGGTTGAAACTTTCATCATCACCACGCCCACTGGCGCCCGCCGTCTGGCCGAAAAGAATTCTCATCCACACGTAAAGGTCATCGTCTCGGGCGAGGGAGACTTCGTTGACCTCGCGCCTGCCATGCGCGCACTTCGTCAGCATCACGGAATCGAGCGGCTGCTGTGCGAAGGCGGCCCCACACTCTATGGATACATGTCGCGTGCAGGCTTAATAGACGAAAAGTTCATCACCATCTCACCACTGGAAATCGGACTGTTCGTCCCGCGCGAGCAAGAACCTGCCGACGCCGAAAGAAAGAATCCGCCCAAAGAGCGCCCCACCACCTTCATGGCGCCCGGCTTTATCAAGGAGAACGCTCCCTGGTGGCAATGGCTAAGCTGCCGCCGCATCGGCGACCACCAGTTCAATCGTTATCGCAGAAGGCGGTAAGCCTTACCTCATGAAAGAACGGATATCCCTGACCGCGTATAAATTATTGCCTTGCCCGCTGTATGCTGGAAGCCGTATAGTAGTGCGGTTTCAAGAAAGCGTTTACTCAAAAGTAGCTTTCGTGCATGTGAAGAGCTGGCGGAATTGCAAAAAGCTCCCTCTTGGAAAACGTGATCTGGGTAAACGGTTGGATCAATCGAGCAAAAAGGGAAATAGGAGGTTGGAAAATTCATGTCCTCGCGACGCCGGTTTTTGCAGCAGACTTCCACCGTGGGATTGGCATGGTCTGCCAATGCTGTGTTTGGCCGATTGCTGGCGCAAACACGGCCTGCTAGCGCCAATCAGGCAGTTCAGATCTTTGTAGATTCCCGCCGTACGATAGCTCCCCTCGATCGCAATTTGTTCGGTTCGTTTCTCGAACATCTTGGCCGAGCCATCTACGAGGGCATCTATGACCCAGGATCGAAGCTGTCGGACTCTAATGGTTTTCGGAAGGATGTGTTGCAGGAAATTCGTCAACTAGGGGTCCCGATTATTCGCTACCCAGGTGGCAACTTCGTCTCGGGCTATAACTGGCTCGATGGCGTGGGCCCAAAGCAAGACCGTCCTCGTGTGCTCGACAAAGCCTGGAATTCCATGAACTCCAATCAATTCGGGACCAATGAGTTCATGGCATGGTGCAAGGCGGTGGGCACACAGCCTTTGATGGGACTAAATCTCGGCACGGGAACTCCGGAAGAAGCCGCCGCGCTGGTGGAATACTGCAACGTTGATAAGGGCACCAAGTGGAGCGATTTGCGCCGCAAGCATGGAGTTTCCGAGCCTTATAACGTTAAGAATTGGTGCATTGGTAATGAAATGGACGGGCCCTGGCAAATTGGGCATATAACGGACTCAGTACAATTGATCGCCTGCGGGTCAAGTGGTCCCTTCATGCCCACCTATCTTGAATGGGACCGGGAAGTTCTGGAGCAATGTTACGACTATGTAGACGGGCTTTCATTGCACCGCTACCTGGGAAACAACGACGAGACCGGGGGACAAAGCTCAAAATTTGTGGCCATGAACTTGTCCATGGACCGGCAGATCGGCGAGACCCTGGCGGTATGCGATCTGGTCCGTGGGCATAAGCGATCCCCGAAAAAACTCTGGCTATCGTTCGATGAATGGAACGTCTGGTATCGCGCGCGAAGCGGTGCAGCGGTCGATGGGAATCGCCAAGAGGCGCCACATCTGCTGGAGGAGGTGTATAACCTGGAGGACGCCCTTCTAGTCGGAGGCATGATTAATACCCTCCTTCGTAACTCGGACCGCGTGAAGGTCGCATGTCTGGCACAGTTGGTGAATGTGATCGCTCCAATCATGACGAATGCGAATGGGTTGTTCAGGCAGACAATCTATTATCCCTACAGTTGGGCACTGCAATATGCGCGCGGACACGTATTGAATGTCC
>QHZX01000275.1 GCA_003224835.1 Acidobacteriota bacterium
AGTCGGTATCGGTCGCGTCGCGGCCAATACCACGTTGGCTGCCTGCTCCGCCGGACTCACTTCAATCCTTTACGGCTATTTCAAAATGAAAACTTGGGACGCCAGCTATACCACCAACGGATTTCTAGCCGGGCTGGTCGCAATCACCTGCCCGTGTTATTGGGTCAGCCCTACCGGCTCGGTGCTGCTTGGCGGAATCGCCGGCGTGTTGGTCATCGTAGCCGTCGACGCGCTTGAGTATCTACGCATTGATGATCCGATCGGTGCAGTTCCCGTCCACGGTATCTGTGGTATTTGGGGAACACTTTCATTGGGATTGTTTGCTTGTGGTCAGTACGGAGCCACTGGGCCGCTCGGCGCGGACAACTCCGCTCCACTTAAAGGATTATTTTACGGCGGAGGAATGCAGGTGCTGAAGGCTCAATTGATTGGCAGTGCTTGCGTCACTCTAGCTACCTTCTCGGTCGCCATGGTTGTGATGTACGTGGTTAATGCAATGGGTCTGCTGCGGTTGCCGGAGGAAGGCGAGTTATACGGCATGGATCTTCACGAGCACGGCATTTCGGCTTATCCGGAGTATGTCATCTCAGCTCTCGGAGCACCGGCTGGTATGTCGCAGGAATTACCAGCACTCCAGGCAAGGACAACCGCTCTGGCTGCAAAACCCCTATCACAAGCCGCTGGTTAAGAGGCTTGCACAAACATTGGACTGGAGGCGGACAGAGTTCGCCTCCGGGTACTCTAGAGTTCTCGGCGAGGAGATTAGATGACAAAACTTGAAGCGATCATTCAACCCAACCGATTTGAAGTTGTAAAGCAGGCTTTAATCGATATCGGTGTTGAAGGCATGACCATTTCAGAAGTGCGGGGCCATGGCAGACAGAAGGGGCACAAAGAAAGCTATCGTGGCGGCGAATACAGCGTTGACTTGCTGCCGAAGGTAAAACTCGAACTCGTCCTGCAGGATAATCTTGTTCACTCAGCTGTGGACACGATCCTTAAAACAGCCGCCACCGGGAAAATTGGCGACGGGAAGATATTCCTCTACAAAGTTGAGGAAGCGATTCGTATCCGCAACCAGGAACGCGGAGCTGCCGCGGTTTAATTCCAGCCGCGCGCTTTGGAATCTAGTAACGGGAGTAGAGGAATCTGCTCCCTCCTTCTTTGAACACCTTCATCCCCACGCTCGAACTCCGCCATTTTCTTTCCCGGCCATTCCCGTTAAACTTGGTGCCTTATGATCATTCCCACACAGCCGAATTTTAATCTGGTTAATACCGCTGAGTATCGCGAATCCTACGCCAACAGCGTGCAAGTTCGCGTGAGTGTCTGGGACTTTTTTCTCGTCTTCGGCACCATGCAACAACAAGCCGAGAATCAGGTTGAAGTCCGCAATTTTCAGGGTGTGTACCTGAGCCCGCAACAGGCGAAAGCCTTGGCGTCGATCTTGCAGCAGAACGTGACTAATTACGAAAGCACCTTCGGCGAGATCAAACTCGATCCGCATGTGCAAACGGCCGGCCCGGTGCACTGAGTCTGCCCAGCAATACCCAACTCGCGCCTGTTAAAACAGCCGCTCTGTTTCTGCTCTTTGCGGTCCTGCTCATTGCATTACACGCTCCGCTCCTTCGGCTTCCCTATTTCTGGGACGAGGCCGGATATTACGTTCCCGCCGCCCGCGACCTGCTTTCCGGTTCGCTAATTCCATATTCCACGCCGTCAAATGCGCATCCTCCGCTGGTGATGGCTTGGCTGGCGCTCTGCTGGAAAATGTTCGGCCAAACTCCGCCTGTGACTCGTTGCGCAATGCTGCTGCTGGCGGCATTTTCTCTGCTTGGATTTTTTCGCCTGGCGCGAACGGTTGCGAATTCAACTGTGGCCGCGTGCAGCACGTTGCAGGTGGCAATCTATCCAGTTTTCTTTGCGCAGAGCTCGCTTGCGCAGGTAGACCTTCCGGCGGCTGGGCTGATCTTCTGGGGTTTGGAATCCTATTTGCGTAACAGAAGAACTCTCGTGGATGCACGGGCACCCTGGCCCGCGCTCATCTGGTTCTCGCTGGCGGCGCTCGCTAAAGAGACTGCAATTTTGGTCCCCTTGGCCCTTCTGTTGTGCCAAGCTCTTTCTAGAATTTCGAATATTTCTTCAGCTTCTCATTCGCAACCAGCTTCAGATGGAAAGCAATCTGCTGTTCACCCAGGTGCTGAAAAACCTTCAATCGTTCGATCATTGGCTCTACTCGTCCCAGCCATCCCACTCGCCCTGTGGTACGCCTACCACTACGCTCGGACTGGATTTGTTTTCGGCAATCCGGAATTCTTTCGTTACAACGTTCAACAAACGATGCACCCGTTGCGAATACTACTTGCCCTGCTGTTACGCATTTGGCAAACCCTTGGATATCTCGAACTCTATGTACTGACGCTGGCATGCGGGGCTGCAATGATCTTCGTCCCGATCAAAGACGCTCATGGCGACCGCCCGCGAATTCCGCTTCCCGGTCAATTCACTTTTCTTACAGTTGCGATCGTTTATTTGATCAGCCTGTCCGTTGTCGGGGGCGCAGTACTTGCCCGTTATATGCTTCCAATTGTCCCATTGGTGATCCTGGTTTGCGTCTCAACTATCTGGCGGCGCCTGCCTGCGTGGAAGCCAGTCATCGCCATAATCGTGCTGGCGTTCGTCTCTGCGTTATTCGTAAATCCCCCATACGGATTCTCTCCAGAGGACAATCTCGCGTATCGCGACTACATCCGCTTGCATCAGCGCGCCGAAACCCTTCTCGCGCACCGATACCCCAACGCCCGCGTGCTCACCGCATGGCCCGCTAGCGACGAACTCACTCGCCCATACCTGGGCTACGTAGCGAAACCGATGCAGGTGCTTAAGATCGAAGATTTTTCTGCCGAGCAAGTGCTCTCCGCAGCCGACGCCCGCTCCCGCTTCGACGTGGCGCTAGTCTTTTCCACCAAGTACCAACCCGAACACACCAGTTTTGACCAATGGCGACTGTGGCAGAAATGGAAATCCCGCTACTTCGGTTTTCACGTGGACCTCACGCCCGAAGTCGCTGCTCGTGTCTTGGGAGGCAGAGTAGTTTACGTCGACCGTAAACCGGGCCAGTGGATAGGAATCATTGAAGTAGAAAAGATCGAAGAGGCGAGCATCCTTCTTCACCGCCAATAACCTGTCATCCTGAGCAAAGCAGAATGATCCGTTCACGGATCATTCTGCGGAGTCGAAGGACCCCGTGTTTGCCGTAGATCAGCACAGGCATCTAGAGGTGTCCTCCCTGGAAGCCGTGTTTTTAAGAATGTCTTCGGAGACCGTGACGCTGAAGGCCCGCATGGGGTCCTTCGCCTCCGCAGGAAGTTCGCTTCGCGAATTTCCTGCTTCGCTCAGGATGACAACAAACGAGGAAACGCGAGCGTCAGATGCAATGACATCTCCACCCCGCAGTCCACTCTTGCGACCACAATCATGTCCCGCTGCCATAGTGAGAGCAGCTGACCTGGCAGAATATTTCGTGCACTGAGACCCACCGGCACAGTCGTCGCCAGTAGAACATCTCCCGCACTGATTCCTACGCGCAGCTTTGATCCCACTTCTGCCCTCACCAACGGTGTTTCTAGCTCCACCATTCCTCCGCCAAGTACGCAAGTCATGGTGCCGCGCTCTTCGTGGATCGACGTAACTTTCGCATCAAAAATATTCTCGAAGCCAGCCAGTTGCGCGACGGTCTCACTTCGTGGCGCTGACATCACCTGATGCGGAGTTCCCTCTGCAATGATCTTCCCTCGTTCCAGCATCAACATTCTCTCGCCGAGCATGAACACCTCATCTCGGCTGTGAGTCACATAGAGCACCGGAATCGGCAGGGTCTGAATCGAACGTCGCAGGTCCTCGGCAATTTTCATTCCGACCGGGAAATCCAGAGCCGCCAGGGGCTCGTCCAAAAGCAAGACAGAAGGTTGTGTCAAATATCTAGCGATTCGAGCGCACCCACAACTCGCTGTTTTCGATCTTCTGTCCTCAGATCAGCCAGCCCAAATGCAACGTTCGATTCAACACTCAGATGTGGAAACAGCGCTAAATCCTGGAAAACGTATCCGGTTTTTCTCTCGCTGGCGCTTAGATTGATTCTTTTCTCTGAATCAAAGAGCACGCGTGATCCTGAAACAATTTGCCCCTGATCGGGATCGCTTAGCCCGGCAATGCAATCCAGCAACGTGGTTTTCCCAGCTCCCGAAGGGCCGAATAAGATCGTGATTCCTCTTTCGAGCGCGAACGCAACATCCAGTTGGAAGCCCCCGTCATCGCTCACGAGCGTCCGGCGTACTCGCACCTGGAGCCCGTCCCCATTAGTCGAGCCCGAAACGGTTTGCTGGTCCACGCGATTTAAGGTCGTGGCCATAAGCTCCAGAACCTGCGGTTCAGGGAATACACGACTGATAGCAATGCAAACGCAATCACCAGCAGCACCAGCGACGTTGTATTCGCGGCTGCATAGTTCAAATCCTGCACCTGGTCAAATATGTTGATCGACATCGTTCGGGTGACGCCCGGGATATTCCCACCTACCATCAGCACTACACCGAACTCCCCAATAGTGTGCGCGAAAGCATTCAGAAGCCTCCGATCGACCGCGGAGAACGAAGCGGCAAATGGCTGCACGGCGAAAGGTAGGCTATAAAGCACCGACCCGATCACCAATCCTTCAAAAGTAAAGGCCAGAGTGTGCCCCGTCATTGATTGCCACCATCGTCCAAGTGGACTGTGCGTCCCGAGAGCGATGAGGACATAAAAGCCAAGTACCGTCGGCGGCAGCACGATCGGCAAGGCGACAACCGCCTCGCAAAGAAATTTCCACCGCCATCGTGAGAATGCAATCCAGTAGGCGATTGGCAGCCCCAGCGCGAGCAGCACCGCCGTCACAATCACCGCCAGGCGAAATGTCAGCCAAAATGCCTGCCAATCCATGAGCAGAACAGTGTAATCGCTCCAACGCGCTCTTTTTTCATTTCGGGACTGTCACAGAGGGAATGTTCAGTTGTCACAGAGGTTTTATGGCCGAACTCGTACCATTCGCGAGAACAGAAACCGGAGTTGCTAAAGGAAAACAACATGGAGATTCAGGAAGCCCTAGCTGTCGTACGAAAACTTGCCGATGGCATGCACCCGGAAACTGGCGAGCTCCTGCCAGGGGATTGCCTATACCAGCACCCGCAAGCGGTCCGGGCCATGCACCGGGCGATGGCTGCGTTGGAATTTCAGGAAGAACGTGAACGCGCCAAGAAATTTCTGCCGAAGAATGCGGGCAAAGCTTGGTCTCATCAGGAAGACGCGGAAATCTGCGATGAGATACGCCGGGGCATCTCCTTCGAACGAATTGCCGAAATGCATAGTCGGACGAATGGATCGATTATTGCGCGGCTTGTGCGTCTGGGAAAAATCTCGGCCGGTCCGCAGGTGCGAAAGTCGGCGTAGAGAATGGCCTACAGAATTACATACGTCTTCCTGGTTGCGGTTACCGCAGCCGTGATTGCCGGAAATTCGCGAGCCCAGCAAGGCGCCGACTCTCAGGGACCCATTGATGATTCGCAAACAACCGCCAATGCGCACCACGTCCTTCTCCGGCAAAAATGGCAGTCAGCCGGACGCAAACTCGCCAGGACCAATTCAGCCGCTTTGCGTGCTCAGGCGATTCGGCAAAAGCTACAAATGCGTACAGCTCCTGCTTTGAACGTTGCCGCTAATACAGGCGCATGGGTCTCCTTGGGCCCCAAGCCGCTTCCTTCCGACGCGAGCGGCACAGGACTGCAGGACTACGGATTTGTTTCCGGCCGCGCAACCGCCGTTGCCATCGATCCCAACGATCTTAGCGGCAACACCGTGTTTGCGGGAGGCGCATACGCCGGCATCTGGAAATCAACCAACGCCGGCAACCTGAGCCCGAATGCGCCCTCTGTGGTATGGGCTCCCCTGAGCGATACTCAGGCTACTCTTGCAATCGGCAGCATTGCGGTCCAGCCGCAACTATCGAATCCGAATCCCGCGCGGAGTGTGATTCTGGCCGGAACCGGTGGAACCAACAGCTCGGCTGATTCCTACTATGGCCTTGGGATACTTCGCTCTGCTGACGGCGGGCAAACCTGGACACTGATTTCGCAGGACACCACCGGCACAAATTCATTCGCCGGACTTGGCTTCAGCCGAATTGCATTCAGCACCGCAAACCCGAATCTAGTGCTTGCTGCAGCGGGATCGACTTCGGAAGGCATACTCGAAGGATTGGAAAATCCGCTCGCGGTCAATCGAGGTTTGTATTATTCGACGAATGCCGGGACAAGTTGGCAAACGACCAACGTGAGCGACTCGGGAATCAGCATCAGTGCTGCTTCTGCAACCGCTGTCGTTTACAACGCCGCTGCCTCGACCTTCTACGCAGCAATTCGCTTCCATGGATTTTATTCCTCTCCGGACGGCATAAATTGGACTCGCCTCGCAATCCAGCCCGGTACCGGACTTAGTTCGTTAGTTTGTCCTGCGCAAGCAGTCTCACCGAGTGGTTGTCCAATTTATCGCGGCGAAATCGCAGTCGTACCTAATCGCCCAGGTCCTAACAACAGGGGAGAAATGTACGTCTGGTATGTCGATGCGGACTCGGTGGATCAAGGCATTTGGCAAAGCGTCAATGGCGGTGCGTCCTGGACTCAGATCAATGACTCCGGAATAAACAACTGCGGCGACTTCTTTGGTGGATGCGGAACTGCCCAAGGCACATTCAACTTGACCCTTGCTGCAGTTCCCAACGCCACCGCAACCGACCTCTACGCAGGCGCCGTGAACATTTACAAGTGCGCGATCACGGATGCTTTTCCTACGTGCAACGGGACTGGGATTAATACCTTCCTGAATCTGACCCACGCTTACGGATGTAGTGACATTGCTAAAGTACACCCCAATCAGCACGCCATGGATTTCCTGGTGGCGAACGGCTCTGCGTTTCTTTACTTCGCGAATGATGGCGGCATCTATCGCGCTCTGGATGGTTACACGGGATTAAGCAGCGATACTTGTGGGCTGAGCAACCAATTCGACAGCTTGAATAGTTCGCTTGGCCCGATGACGCAGTTTGTCTCCGTTTCCCAGTCCTCCACAGATACAAATCTGATCTTCGGAGGCACACAGGACAACGGTGCGCCGGGAACCGCCTTTTCGCACAGTTCAGGGGCCTGGATCAATGTCAACGCCGGAGATAATGGATTCACTGCGATCAATCCAGCCAACGAGAATGAATGGTTCATCGCTGCTCCGCCCGATTCCGCTTCCGGTGTGAATCTCTTCCGCTGCGCAAATGGTGTCAGTTGCCATTCGCTCGATTTCCAGAGTGACCAGATCGCCGACAGCAATGCGATTGGCGGCGACACGGGAGGGTTTTATCTGCCATTCCTGCTCGATCCACAGAATTCCGGCGAGTTGATATTAGGTACATGTCGCATCTGGCGCGGAGCGACGGTTGGGGGAAGTTTCTCACTTCTCAGCCCCGATTTCGAAACCGGTGGCACTGGTTCCTGTAGCCGTGATGAGATTAATCTAGTGCGCTCGATTGTGGCCGGACGCGCAAAGAATCCGAACGGTTTGTCAAAAGTTATCTATGCCGGAACCAGCGGCGAAGGACCTGTGATTTCAAGTACGCCCACCGGCGGGCACATCTGGGTCACAACCAATGCCGACGGTGGTCCGCTCACCTGGAATGATGTGACCCGGGCGATCAACCCTCAGGGATTTCCAATTTCCAGCATTGCACTTGATTCCGCCGATCCGCTGGGCAACACCGCTTACGTTGCCATCATGGGTTTCCACACCTCACATGTTTGGAAGACATCGAACGCAGGAAATTCGTGGACAGATTTCACCGGCAACTTGCCGGATGCACCTGCGAATTCCGTCATCGTGGATTCAGGACCTTCGCTATCAAATGGCACGGTCTACGTCGGAACCGACATCGGCGTCTTCGCGAGTAGCACCGGCACAGCGAACTGGACAGAAGTCGGGCCTCCTTTGGGGCAAGCCGGATTTCTCCCCAATGTTGCGGTGACTTCACTACAGATTTTCAGCTCGGGTGGATTGAGGCGGCTACGTGCCGCGACTTACGGCCGCGGCATTTGGTAATGGAACTTAATCACCAGGCCGAAATTCCAAATCAATGTTGGCAACAACCCGTTAACAGTCTTTGCCGCGCAAACAGCGGCTTTAAACAGCACGATCTCCGCACTGAATGGATATAGCAGCAGCGTGAATGTCAGTTGTGCTGCCGGAGCAACAAACCCGCCACTGAACTGCAGCGCCAATCCGGCTTCAATCCTGCCTAGCACGACTGGTGCAAACTTTCGAGTAAACGCCGCCGGCAACCCGGGCGATTATGCATTCAACCTGCACGCGGCCGGCAACGATCCAGCAACCGTCACCCATGACTTTTCCCTTACTTTGCATATTGTAGATTTCAACCTGAGCCCGCCGTCGCCCAGTACGGTGAGCGTCACGCCCGGGAATACCAGTGCTGCGGCTTCCTTTTCAGTTTCAGCAGCGGGAAGCTTTGCTGGTATCGTGACGCTTTCCTGCTCGAATTTACCTACGGGCGCTGCCTGCAAATTCCAGCCGTCAACAACCGTCTCGCCGACCAATGGCAATCCAGTCTCTGCCACCTTAAATATCACTACTTCGTCGAGCACTCCATTAGGCACGTTCCCGATCACGATCAGCGCCACAACTCCGGGTGCCCCCGCGAAAACGAAAACTATTACGCTGGTTGTGGGATCCTCACCCGACTACAGCCTGAATATTTCCAACCCATCGCTCGTGGCTAGCGTGAATTTGTCGGCCCAATTTAATGGCACACTCTCCGCCATAAATGGGTACCCAAACGCGGTTGCCCTTAGCTGCGGACCCGGTGCTCCTCCAACTTGTACGGTGAACCCTACTAGCGCTACTCCGTCGAGCGCGGGCACTTCTTTTGCAGTGACGGTCTCAAGCAACATTTCGCAACGTTACATCTTTGACATCGTCGGTGTAGGAAACGAC
>QHZX01000276.1:0-1009 GCA_003224835.1 Acidobacteriota bacterium
GCCATTGCGCGAGGTTCCGCCCGGATGTGGCTTTGAGCCACGATGTCATCTCCGTATTCCGGAATGTGCTCGCGCTCTGCCGCCGCTGATAGAAATCGCTCCAGGACATTGGGCAAGATGTCCGGTGGCGAATCGTCCGTGAGCTTTATAATCCGTTCGTTGCGGTACGCTGGCTAAGGGATCAGAATCCGGTGACGATTGCGCATACTGCTGCTTAGCGATATTCACAGCAATCTGGAAGCCCTGGAAGCCTGTCTTGCTGCCGCGCCATCGACCGACGCAACGGTCAACTTGGGTGACATTGTGGGCTACGGCGCCAGCCCCAACGAAGTGACCGTACGGGTCCGTAACTTGGGTGGAATTTTCGTGCGCGGCAACCATGACAGGGTAGTCGCTGGAATCGATACCGTGGAGAATTTCAATCCTATTGCAGGTGCCGCGGCGCTTTGGAGTCGCGCGCAGCTTACCAGTGAAAATCTGGATTGGTTGCGTGACTTACCAAAAGGTCCAGTAGGCACGAACGAACTTTCAGCGGTTCAATATGTACACGGGGCTCCAGATAACGAGGACCGTTATGTAGTGACGCCCCAAGATGCAGCGGTGCAGTTGATGCAAACGAGCATGGACGTGACGTTTTTCGGACACACTCACATTCAGGGTGCGTTCCAATTGGGCGGCAAATTCGTGCGGTCTGTGCGTCCCGCATATGAGACGGTCGCAAAACAAGAGGTGTGGGATTTGCGCCTTAAAGAGGGAGTAAAGTACATGATTAATCCGGGATCATTGGACAGCCGCGTGATGGCGACTGGCGGGGTGGGTTTGCGGTGTTTGACTCGGAGCAGCGCGTTGTCAGCTTTTTCCGCGTGCCCTACGAATTGCGCTCGGCACAAGAAAAAATTTTGGCTGCAAGTCTTCCGGAACGGCTGGCCACGAGACTCGCAGCAGGACGGTAAGTGATGAAAGTTCCTCCAGAGAATTATCTGATTGCACACACCGATGGGGGCGCGCG
>QHZX01000276.1:1093-5286 GCA_003224835.1 Acidobacteriota bacterium
TTGGAGTATGCGGTTGAGCATGGACCAAAGGCGCTGAAGGTTGTCAGTGATTCGGAACTACTGGTGCGCCAGATCAAGGGTATTTACAAAGTAAAAGAGCCAACGCTGCGTGACCTGCACGGCCGCGCCAGCCAACTCATCAATAAATTGCAGTGGTTTGAGATTGAGCACGTCCTGCGTGGGCACAATCGGGAAGCCGACGAACTGGCGAATACAGCCATGGACAAAGGTTCTGGACGGGCGCCATTTCGACCGCCGCAAGCTCCGCAGAAATCACAAACCGAATTTAATGGTATTGTGCGCGGTGGGAAAATCGAACTACTGAGCGGACACCTTCCGGAAGGCACTGCAGTTGAGGTGCGAGTGAAACCTGCCAAGTAATCAGGCGAAATTGCTACAAAAAATTTTGCTAATCGCTGACCACATTCTTCAAGGTCCCTACTCCTTGCACCGTCACTTCCACTTTATCTCCTGCCACTAGCGGGCCAACTCCGCTTGGCGTACCGGTTGCGATCAGGTCGCCTGGGAGCAAAGTCATCACCTGCGAAATATAACGAATGATCACGTCCAGCGGAAAAATAAAATCCTTTGTATCACCTTTCTGCTTTATCACTCCGTTCACTCGGGCTTCCACGGCAACTCCGGCCCAGGGATCGAGCGTGTCGACTACAACCGGGCCGACCGGGCAGAACGTATCGAATCCTTTCCCGCGGGTCCACTGCCCGTCTTTTTTCTGCAGATCGCGCGCGGTGACGTCATTTACACAGGTGTAACCGAAAATGTAAGCCTTCACATCCTCATCGGGTTCAATATTGCGGCATTTTTTGCCAATTACTACACCCAATTCAGCCTCGTGGTCAACGCGAGCAGAAATCTTCGGCCGCACGATGGTTTCTCCCGGGCCGATTACCGCAGACGGAGGTTTGAAAAAAAGGAGCGGCTCAATTGGAACCTCGTTTCCGAGTTCAGCGGCGTGCTCGCGATAATTTCGTCCGATACAAACAATTTTTGACGGCTGAACTGGAGCCAGTAGCTTGGCTTCTCTAAGCGGAACACTTTGTAAATTCTTCGATTGTGATTTCAGCGCATCCACATCCGGCGGAAACTGGAATGTCCGCGTGATGTGGTCCTGGCCAGCGACTGTCTCAATCCAACCAAACTGCGGAGTTCCCTCGTATTCAAAGCGGCAATATTTCATGATGTCCCAAGAGCTGAATAGGCTATCAGAAGTTTTCTCCAAGCTGCAGCAGCATACAAACCCGCTTCCGAAGCTTGCATCCTATCGACGCCGAGAGCCTCTCTTTGCTCTCAACAATCTGGCCAATAGCTGAAAAGGATTTAGTGCACGCGCGCCTTCAACCTGATGAGCTTCGTTCGCCACACGAAAGCCAGCCCGTATTGCTGCCGGTGCGAAGGCCCCAACGTTCACTGCTGAGATCCCTAGTTCCAGGACTGATCAGCGGCGCTGCCAATGACGACCCTTGTGCTGTTGGCACATACGCGCAAGCGGGAGCCGGCTTCGGATTTGCGTTCCTATGGACGGCCCCATTCACATTCCCGATGATGGCCGCGACTGTTTATCTGTGCTCGAAATTGAGCATGGTGACAGGCAAAGGCATAGCCGGTGTAGTTCGCGATTACTATCCGAGGTGGCTGCTCTATCCGCTGGTGCTCGGTCTCTTGGTTGCAAACATCATTGAAGCCGGAGCAGACATTGGAGCCATCGCCGCGTCGCTGCGGCTCTTCCTACCCGTTCCGGTTACCGGAATAACCATCGGGATCACCGTGGTAATCCTTGCGATACAGACCTGGGGATCGTACCAGCTACTGCAGAAGATCTTTGCCGGGTTAGCGCTGGCGCTCTTTGCTTACGTTGGAGCGGCTGTGTTGGCCAAACCGCACTTCACAGAGTTTATAGGCCCCACATTTTTTCCCAAACTGCATTTCACCCGCGCCTATCTCACCATGATCGTCGCACTGATTGGCACTCGCCTGTCACCCTATCTATATTTCTGGCAATCGAGTCAGACGGTTGAACAGGAAAGAGTGATCGGCCGCAGCAAGGCGGCCTCTGATGCGGAACTTCGTTCGACCGCGTGGGACGTAAACACAGGAATGTTCTTCTCGAACTTCATTATGTATTTCGTCATTCTGTGCACGGCAGCAACGCTGTTCCGCAGTGGTCAAACGACTGTGGTCACGGCCGAACAGGCTGCGCAGGCGCTACGCCCGTTAGCAGGAAACGTCGCGAGTCTGCTGTTTGCCCTCGGAATTATCGGGGTGGGTGTTCTCGCGGTTCCCGTGCTCACGACCGGTCCCGCGCATGCACTTGCGGAAATTTTCGGCTGGCGCTTTGGACTTAGAAAGGCGCCCCGAGGCGCACCCGAATTTTACGCTGTCATCGTGCTCTCAACAGCCGTGGCGGTAATCATCGGGCTCTCGGGAATTAATCCCATTAGCGCGCTGTTCTGGGCGTCGGTGGTAATGGGTCTGCTGGCACCTCCATTGATGATCGTCATCATGCTAGCCGTGAATAATCCGAAAATAATGGGCGAGCACACCAACGGCAAATGGCTCAAGTTGCTTGGCTGGATTACAACTGCAGCCGTTACTGTTGCCGCCGGCGGGTTGGTATGGAGTTGGTTGCGATAGGGCGTGAGCCTTTTCACTTATCTGCAGGAACCATTTCGCTCGCTTCTTCTGATCGCGGACTTTCGTTGCCGTGCGCATCCACTGCCGTGACCGCATAAAAATATTTGTGACCGGCAACCACAGCGGTGTCGCGGAATGCCGGCGTGTTAACTAGGTCAAAATTAATTTTTATCGGTATGAAGCCACGCTGCTGGCGATAAACGTTGTACCCAGCCAAATCAGCCTCGCTGTTTGCCGCCCGCACAAGATCGATGAAAGGCTTCTGCCCCGGACCCGAGAATACGGCTTGTAATCCGGCAGGAACCGCGGGCGGAAATACGTCATGCGCCACCGCGCGGACCGGCGCAGTGTCGTCGCCTTCGACTTGCTCGGCTCCAGTTGGCTGCTCAACCAGAGTGACAACCGTCCCACGATAATCGTAAGTTTTCTCCCACTCGAAACCGGTATCGAGCAGACCAGGGTTCGGTTCGCCGACTGGCACCTCGCCCGCAACAGAGTCGTGATTGGTCGTCACATCGCGGCGAAAGATACGATAGGCGTACCGCACTCCCGGAATTTCCTTCGGCTGAGGCAAGGCGTCCCACGTAAGCCTGACGCCGTCACCAGTCAGGCGCGCATTCAGGCCTGTCGGCGAAGACAATGTGGGCGCGGATGGGACTTGCACCTGGTTCGACAAACCGGCGCTCCTGCCATACGAATTCAGAACGCTTACCGCATACGCCAGATTGGACGTGGGCGACTGTATTTCGAGGCTCGGCGAAAGCTGGTCGGTATAGGACTCCAGCGGCGGCGGTGTTTTCTGAGGATTGCCTCTCCGCCTGAAACGGGAGCGTTGCTGGGCCGGAGGCGTCTGCGGCGGCAACTCGGTGACTATCGTTCCGCAATCACGGAGTGGCGACCCCACACTGCGACAGATTCGAGTCGGTCCAGTGTGCCGGAAGGTCTGATGGTCCTCGGTCACTTGCGGCACTGACCAACTAAGATGGACCTGATTTCCCTTGCGCACCGCGCGCAAATCACTTACGGGGCGCGCTAGTTCGAGCGATGGCGGCTCCGGAATTCCGGGGCTCCCGCAACTTGCGAGGAAAGCAACCGCACCGGTAGCGATGCCCAACGTCAGTTTTCTCAGCTTCATCTATTGAGGAAAAGATTAACACTTCGAAATAGCAGAAAGATTAATGGAAGCGCCGGCGCGCAGGACTCAAGAATCGCACGAGCGAGGACGTCCGCGATGGCAACTCCAAAAGAAAAATGATGATGATGAATCGCTACAGGATATACCGGCTCAGATCTTGATCTTTCACGATGTCGGTTAGCGCTTTGCTGACATACTCGGCGTCTACCGTGATCTGCTCGCCCTTTCGTTCAGGCGCAGAGAAGCTGATCTCATCCAGCACGCGCTCCATGATCGTATGCAAACGCCGCGCTCCGATGTTTTCCGTGCCTTCGTTCACGCGAAATGCAAAGCGAGCAATTTCTCCGAGCGCCTCTTGAGTAAACTCAAGCTTTACGCCCTCAGTTTCAAGTAGCGCAGTGTACTG